>DATDBV010000540.1:0-5883 GCA_036524715.1 Nakamurella sp.
CCGGCGAAATCCCGCTGGGCGGCGACGTACTCGGCCTTGCCCGCCGCGGTCTCGATGCGGATCGGCGGGTAGCCGAGGTCGGACAGGTCGTAGGGCGAGGCCCGCATGTCGACCTCGCGGATCGAGCGGGCCAGCTCGAACGCGTCGACCACCAGTTCGCTGGTCACCACCGGCAGCAGCCGGTACGCCCACTTGTACACATCCATCGACGCGTGCAGGCAACCCGGCTGCTCGCTGCCCACCCGCCCGTCCAGGCTGGGCTGCAGTTGATTGCGGGGTTTCGCGGCGTCGGTGAAGAATCGGAACGCGTCGTAGTGGCTGCAGCGGAGCTGGTGGTCGCGGACGACGGCGTCCGTGCCCGAAGCCCCGAGCCGCAACCGCCGGCCGGTGTGCCGGATCTGCGCCTCGCCCTGCCGGTACACCATCGCCCACTCGTGCAGGCCGAAACAGCCGAACTGAGCCGGGGCCGCGACCGTGGCGGTCAGCAGGCGGCGGACGAACCGGACCTGGTCGGCCCGGGCGTGCAGGAACCCGGGGAGGTCGACGCCGACGACGGCGCGGGCCGCATCGAGGGTGCGGTGGAATCGCCAGCCGGCCCGCTCGGGCGCATCCACCAGGGCAACGGCCAAGCCCGGATGCCATCGGCGGAGCTGGTTGGGCCGGAACGGATAGTAGGTGAACAGGAAGTCCTCGACCGGATGGGCGACGTTGCGCCGGACCCGGTCCCGATGGTCAATGGTCAGCCCGTCCACCCGCTCCGCGTGCGCGGATTCCAGGCGCCGCCACCGCTCGGCGGGCAGGAGCTGCGGCCTGGCCGTCACCAGGCCATTCTCACTCTGGCAACGGTCCGATGCGCGGTCCGGCCGATCTTCGCCGGGCAAGTAGGCTGACACGCCGTGAGCTCACCGACCCCGCTGGACGACGAGGACCTGCCGGAGCAGATGCGGGTACGCCGCGACAAGCGGCAGCGGCTGCTCGACCAGGGTGTCGAACCCTATCCGGTCGCAGTGCCCCGGACCTCGAGCCTGGCCGGCCTGCGCGAGCGGTTCCCCGACCTGCCACCGGACACCGACACCGGGGAAATCGTCGGGGTCGCCGGCCGGGTCATCTTCCTGCGCAACTCGGGGAAGCTGTGCTTTGCCACAGTGCGCGAGGGTGGCGCCGGCGACACCGGGACCGAATTGCAGATCATGGTGTCGCTGGCCGGTGTGGGTGCGGAATCTCTCGCCGCATTCAAACGTGATGTCGATCTGGGTGACCACCTGTTCACGCACGGTCGGGTCATCACCTCGCGGCGTGGTGAGCTGTCGGTCCTGGCAGATTCCTGGTCGATTGCGGCGAAGGCATTGCGACCTTTGCCGGTCGCCCACAAGCCGCTGTCGGAAGAGGCCCGCGTCCGGCAGCGTTATGTCGATTTGATCGTCCGGCCGCAGGCCCGCCGGACGGTGCAGATCCGGGCCGCGGTCAATCGCTCCCTGCGCAGCACCCTGCACGACCGTGGATTTCTCGAGGTCGAAACTCCGATGTTGCAGGTGCTGCACGGTGGGGCGGCCGCACGGCCGTTCGTGACGCACATGAATGCGCTTGACATGAAGCTGTACCTGCGCATTGCGCCGGAGCTGTACCTCAAGCGCGCGGCGGTCGGCGGAATCGAGCGGGTCTTCGAGATCAACCGGAACTTCCGCAACGAGGGAGTCGATTCCTCCCATTCGCCGGAATTCGCCATGCTCGAGGCCTACCAGGCCTATTCGGACTACAACGGCATGGCCGAGTTGACCCGGGCGATGATCCAAAAGGTGGCCGTCGCCGTGTACGGCTCGACCACGGTGACCCACGCCGACGGCGAGGAGTTCGACGTGGGCGGCGAATGGCCGTCGATCACGCTGTACGGGGCGCTGTCCGAGGCGATCGGCCGCGAGATCACGGTGCGGACGTCGATGGCTGATCTGGTCGAGATCGCCGAGAAGCACGGTGTGGGGGTGGCTCCCCACTACGGTCCGGGCAAGCTGGCCGAGGAGTTGTTCGACGAGTTGGTGGTCGACTCGTTGGTGGCGCCCACCTTCGTCCGGGATTACCCGGTGGAGACCTCGCCGCTCACCCGCGACCACCGGGCCGAGCCCGGACTGACCGAGAAATGGGATCTCTACATCCGCGGGACGGAAATGGCCACCGGTTACTCCGAACTGGTGGATCCGGTCATTCAACGCATACGATTCCAGGACCAGGCCCGGATCGCCGGCCTGGGCGACGACGAGGCCATGGTCCTGGACGAGGAGTTCCTGCGGGCGATGGAGTACGCGATGCCGCCGTCCGGCGGGATGGGGATGGGTATCGACCGGCTGATCATGGCGCTCACCGGGCTGGGGATCCGGGAGACGATCCTGTTCCCATTCGTTCGCCCGGGTGATTGAGGGACGCCACCGGGGGCACGGTACCAGCTGGATTCGCGAACTGAGCGTTGCGTAATGCTGCCGGCCCATTCTGGGCGGGTGATGTCTGCCACCGGAGGCCTTCGCTCCGTCATGCACGGTGAATGTTCGTTTGCCGCCGGCGGTACGACGCGCGGCATTTCGAATCAGCTTGGATAAGTCGCCGAATGGGATCTATCCTGGGTGCTCGGGGAAAGTTGTGGTTCTAGGAGGCTCACGCATGGCAACCATCACCACCACCACGCTGGTGGACGACCTGGACGGCTCGGAGGCCGCCGAGGCAGTGACATTCGCGCTTGACGGAGTGTCGTACGAAATCGATCTGAGCGAGGACAACGCGGAAAAGCTCCGCGACGCCCTGGCGGGCTACGTGGCCGGCGCGCGCCGGGTCGACGCCGGCCGGCGCACGGCCCGGGCCAAGCCGGCCAAGGCCGCTCACGGAGCCCGGACCGCGCCGGACCGCGAGCAAACCGCGGCGATCCGCGAATGGGCCCGGGCCAACGGCCACGAGGTCTCCGAGCGCGGCCGGCTGTCGTCCACCGTGCTCGCCGCCTTCGAGGCCGCTCACTGAAGTAACTCGGGCCCAGCCGCGCGGCGAGCCCCTGGCTGTGCGCGACGACCCTCGTCCACCAGGTTGCGGACGGGGGTCGTTCTTGTGCCGGCCGTGTCGATTCCCGAGGCGGTCTGCTCGCGGAGCGCCTCGCAGACTCGGTCGCGCCGCCGCGGATCCCGCCCCCGTCATGCCGCTTCGCTCGGCAGGCTCACCCCCTGCGGCGAGCAGGGAGCGTTCGGTCTGCGCGGGCGGAGCCCGCTCGAGCCCCTGCGGCGAGCAGTGGGTGTTCGCCCACGGCGTAGCCGCCGACGTGGCGGAACGAGAACCGGTGGGGGAGCGTTGGACAGCAGTGGCGGCGCGGTGCGCGGTGCCGCCGCCGAACTGATCGGTCACGATCTCCGGAACGGCCGGTGCCCACCGGCCGACTAGAGTGGGCTTTCCGACTCCGGGCCCGAGACGGCGACCCCGCCGCTCCCGGGAACCAGGGCGGGACGAGTGGCAGATCGCCTCAGCGCGCACGCCCGTAAGGAGTGCACACATGTTCGAACGGTTTACCGACAGAGCCCGTCGCGTGGTTGTGCTGGCCCAAGAAGAGGCTCGCATGCTCAACCACAATTACATCGGCACCGAGCACATCCTGCTCGGCCTCATCCACGAGGGTGAAGGCGTCGCGGCCAAGGCGCTTGAGTCCCTCGGCATCGCCCTCGAGGGCGTCCGGGCCCAGGTCGAGGAGATCATCGGGCAGGGGCAGCAGTCCCCGTCCGGGCACATCCCGTTCACCCCGCGCGCCAAGAAGGTGCTGGAGCTCTCGCTGCGCGAGGCGCTGCAGCTCGGCCACAACTACATCGGCACCGAGCACATCCTGCTCGGCCTGATCCGCGAGGGTGAGGGCGTCGCCGCCCAGGTCCTGGTCAAGCTGGGCGCCGACCTGAACCGGGTCCGCCAGCAGGTGCTGCAGCTGCTGTCCGGCTACCAGGGCAAGGAGACCGCGGCGGCCGAGGGTGGCCGGTCCGAGGGCACCCCGTCCACGTCGCTGGTGCTCGACCAGTTCGGGCGCAACCTGACCCAGTCCGCCCGCGAGGGCAAGCTCGACCCGGTGATCGGGCGCGAGAAGGAGATCGAGCGGGTCATGCAGGTGCTGTCCCGCCGCACCAAGAACAACCCGGTGCTGATCGGCGAGCCCGGCGTCGGCAAGACCGCGGTCGTCGAGGGCCTGGCCCAGGCGATCATCCGTGGAGACGTCCCGCAGACCCTCAAGGACAAGCATCTCTACACCTTGGACCTGGGTTCGCTGGTGGCCGGTTCCCGCTACCGCGGCGACTTCGAGGAGCGCCTGAAGAAGGTGCTCAAGGAGATCCGCACGCGCGGCGACATCATCATGTTCATCGACGAGATCCACACCCTGGTCGGTGCGGGCGCCGCCGAGGGTGCGATCGATGCCGCGTCGATCCTCAAGCCGATGCTGGCTCGCGGTGAGCTCCAGACCATCGGCGCCACCACCCTGGACGAGTACCGCAAGTACGTGGAGAAGGACGCCGCCCTGGAGCGGCGCTTCCAGCCCATCCAGGTCGGTGAGCCGACGGTGGCGCACACCATCGAGATCCTCAAGGGGCTGCGCGACCGGTACGAGGCGCACCACCGGATCACCATCACCGACGACGCGCTGGTTTCCGCGGCCACCCTGGCCGACCGGTACATCAGCGACCGGTTCTTGCCGGACAAGGCGATCGACCTGATCGACGAGGCGGGCGCCCGGATGAGGATCCGCCGGATGACCGCGCCGCCGGACCTGCGCGACTTCGACGAGAAGCTTGCCGGGGTGCGCCGGGACAAGGAGTCCGCGATCGACGCGCAGGACTTCGAGAAGGCCGCCGCGCTGCGGGACACCGAGAAGCAGCTGCTGGCCCGCAAGTCCGAGCGGGAGAAGGCATGGAAGGACGGCGACCTGGACGTCATCAGTGAGGTCGATGACGAGCAGATCGCCGAGGTGCTGGCCAACTGGACCGGCATCCCCGTCTTCAAGCTGACCGAGGAGGAGACCACCCGGCTGCTGAAGATGGAGGATGAGCTGCACAAGCGGATCATCGGCCAGAACCAGGCGGTCCGGGCCGTCTCGCAGGCGATCCGCCGCACCCGCGCCGGCCTGAAGGACCCGAAGCGCCCCTCCGGCTCGTTCATCTTCGCCGGCCCGTCCGGCGTCGGGAAGACCGAGCTGACCAAGGCCCTTGCCGAGTTCCTGTTCGGTGACGAGGACGCGCTGATCCAGGTCGATATGGGCGAGTTCCACGACCGGTACACCGCGTCCCGGCTGTTCGGCGCCCCGCCCGGATACGTCGGTTACGAGGAGGGCGGCCAGCTCACCGAGAAGGTGCGGCGCAAGCCGTTCTCGGTGGTGCTGTTCGACGAGATCGAAAAGGCGCACCAGGACATCTACAACACCCTGTTGCAGGTGCTGGAGGACGGTCGGCTCACCGACGGCCAGGGCCGGACGGTGGACTTCAAGAACACCGTCATCGTGTTCACCTCGAACCTGGGCACTCAGGACATCTCCAAGTCGGTGTCGATGGGCTTCCAGCAGGGCAACAACGCGGAGTCCAACTACGAGCGGATGAAGCAGAAGGTCAACGACGAGCTCAAGCGCCACTTCCGTCCCGAGTTCCTCAACCGCATCGACGACGTCGTGGTCTTCCACCAGCTGACCACGGACGAGATCAACGAGATGGTCGTCCTGATGCTCAAGCGGGTCGAGGCGGCCCTGCGGAACAAGGACATGTCGATGGAGCTCACCGACGCGGCCAAGACGCTGCTCGGCGAGCGCGGGTTCGACCCGGTGCTGGGCGCCCGGCCGTTGCGCCGGACAATCCAGCGGGAGATCGAGGACAAGCTCAGCGAGCTGATCCT
>DATDBV010000541.1:0-5841 GCA_036524715.1 Nakamurella sp.
ATCCGGCGCAGGGATTCGAGGACGGGAGCGATATGCGGCTGGTCGGCCGTCCCGGCGCGGGTCTGCACGCTGATCCGCCGGACCGGGCTGACCCCGGCGACCGGGCGCAGCACGATGGGCTCGTGCACGAACTCGGGCTGCGCGAGCCGGGGCAGCAGGCTGACCCCGTGGCCGGCCGCGATCAGCCCGACCACGCCGACGAACTCGTCGGCATAGTGCCGGGCATGGGGACGGAAACCGGCCCGCTCGCAGGCGTCCCGGGTCAGCTGCCAGCACGGCACGCCGGGATTGGCCAGGATCCAGTCGGCCTCGGCCAGATCGGACAGCTCGATCTCCGGCCGGTCGGCCAGCGGATGGTCGAACGGCAGCGCGACGTCCATCACGTCGTCCAGCAGATGCTCGGAGTGCACCCGCTTGTCGTCCTGCCCGGGGGGCAGCTCGGTGACCGCCAGGTTCATGCAGAGGTCTACCCGCCGGCCCACCAGGGCGTCCAGCGCGTCCTCCGGCTGTACCTCGCGCAACTCGACCCGGATCCGGGTGCGGGTGGACAGATCGGAGATCACCGGCACCGCGAGGGCCTTGACCGCCGAACTGAAGGTGCCGACCCGCACCGTCCCGGCGTCGCCGCGGCGGAACGCGGCCAGGTCGGATTCGGCGTGCTCCAGGTGGGTGAAGATCTGGTGCGCGTGTCGGAGCAGCAGCTGGGCGGCCTCGGTCAGCCGCACCCGGCGACCGTCGGGCTCGAGCATCGCGGTGCCGGCCTCCTTGGACAGCGACGCCAGCTGTTGGGACACGGCCGAGGGAGTGAGGTGGACCGCGGCGGCGGTGGCGGCGATCGTGCCGCACCGGTCCAGTTCGCGGAGGATCTCCAGCTTGCGCACATCGATCATGCAGATCATCTTACGCATTCGCGGAAGAAGAAACAGATGGACGCGAGGTTTTCTTCGGACCATCCTGAAGTCATGACAACCGCCCTGATCGTCCTGGCCCTGTTCCTGCTCCTCGCCGTCGCCGGCCCCCGCTTCGGCGCCGACAGCCGCCGACCCAGGGGTTGGGCCGAGCGTGATCCCGAGACACCGCTGTGGTCCGACGAAGGCGTGGCGCACCTGCGTTGACCACCGGTCAACCCCCGTGACGCCGGGGGCAATGGCGGGCTGGCAAGCTCGACCGACCGAGGGGGCGCAGTGCCTCACGTCAAGATGCCCGCGAAAGCTGATCGGTGCCTCACGTAGGAATACCCGCGAACGGCGTTTCGAGATGACCGGTAGGAGCTCGGCGCGCTCTGGCCGACGGTTCATGGACTACCCCGTGGACGGGCGACCGCTGCACGGACTCCTGCTGAGCTCGGACCGGGGGTCATCGGCGGATGACCTGATTCCGGTGCTGGTGACGACAGCCGCGCGACGATAACATCGACTCGTTGCTGGGCCAGCGCGGGTCCGACCTCGCAGACGGGCGGGTCTCGCTGTCCCGTGACACGCAGGTCGGCGCGTTGTCATCGAATGCGGCCCGTTCGGTGACTTTGTCAACGTGGTTGGCCCAAGATCATGATCCTTTAGCTCGGGTGGTCGGGTGGTCGGGTGGTCGGGTGGTGTGTGGCCTGTTGGGCGCGGCCGGGTCCCGCGACCACCGTGGCCGTCTTGCCCAGATCCACATGCGCAGCTTTCTTCGGCTGCTGGTGTGGATGTGGGGAGTAGTCGCGTCGGGACCCGGCCGGTTCGCGCGTGCTGCCCTCTGGCCGCGTCGGCGAGATCCACAGGAGCAGCTCTCTTGAACTGCTGGTGTGGATGTCGGCGCGGGGACGGTGACTGCTCCCGAAGTCCGGCACCGCGGATTCGACGACGCCGATCGGGCCGGATTCACTGGCGAAGATCCCCGCCGCAGCGACCTATGGGCCGATTCCGACGACAGCCGGCGGCCGAACCATTGTCATCCAAGAAGGCCGCGCAGGTCAACGGCCACGCGGCGGGCCAACTTACTGTCAAGGGACACTCACCGATGTCGGCCCCTTCCGGTTCGCCCGATCCGAGTACGAGGCCGCGCTCTGGTCGATTTCCGCGTCGGGTGGGCGGTCGTCGGACCCGCTCGGCGGCCAGCCCGCTGCCGTTTGCTCGCCCCTGTCGCTGTGCGGCGCAGCGGGCGGCTGTTGAACGACACGCAGGCTGAGCCTGGAGCGACCGCCGTGGAAACGGTCGCGTTTGAAGCTCTTCGGCCGCCGGCGGCGATGAACCTCAGCCGGCGCGGGGCCGGCCGGGCCATTGCATGTCGAGCTCGATGATCGGCATCCAGCCACCGGAGCGCGGTGGTCGGGGTGCCCGGCTCGAATACCGCTGCCCGGTCGGTGTCGTCGTGACAATGGTGCCGTCGCGGACGATGGTCGCCCACCGGCGAGATCCCTTGGTCAGGTTGCACCGGGCGCAGCGGCCGTTGCCGTTGCGCAGGTCGGTGACACCACCCTTGGCGACCGCGAGAGCGTGATCGGCATACCGGATCGGGGCCCCGCAACAGGGCGTGCGGCCGTGAGTCTCGCCGGGGGGTGGCGTCGCACCCACCCCACAGTGCACAATGTCAACACACGACACACGTATTCCCGCCGAATCGTCACGTCCACGTTGGGGAAGAACGATGGAAGTGCGAGCGGAGGTGGACGGTAGTGACTCGTGGAGTGGTGTATGTGCACTCGTCGCCCGCGGCGATCTGCCCGCACGTCGAGTGGGCGATCGCCAGCGTCACCGGGGGACGGGTGACGCTGGCGTGGACGGCGCAACCGGCGTCGCCGGGGGCCTTGCGCGCCGACGCCGCATGGTCCGGCGCGGCGGGCACCGCCGGCAAGCTGGCCAAGGCGCTGAAGGCGTGGCCGATGCTGCGCTTCGAGATCACCGAGGAACCCAGTCCCGGCGTCGACGGCGAACGGATCTGCCACGTTCCCGGGCGCGGCGTCTGGCGCGCGACCATGTCCGCCAACGGTGATGTCGTGCTCGGCGAGGATCAGGTTCGCTCCGTCCTGTCCTCGGCAACGAGCCTGGACGCCGTGCACCACAAGCTGGCCGAACTGCTCGGCGCGCACGTCGACGCCGAACTCGAGTCCTACCGCCGGGCCGGCGAGGGAACGGCCGTCACCTGGCTGCATCAGGTCGGCTGACCGCGACCGGAAGGTTGCGCCGCCGCGGAAAACGTGCGAAGAACCACGTCGAATCCACCGTCGACGAATCGTTGACAACCCCCGACCTCTTGATACGTCGCTCAATGTGGACATTGCGACTAGGGAGGTTCTTATCCGCATGCGGTTGCGCGGCCGACGACTGACGGTGGTGCTCACCATCGTTCTTTTCGTCATTCTCGGGGGCGGCGCGTCCGCGGCCTGGGCGCTGGGCAAGACCCGCGCCACCCCGATGCCGCTCGGCTATTCCGCCGGTCCCACCGATGTCCAGACCATGCAGATGTCGTCGTCGGCGAACCAGCATCCGCGGGCCGATGACGTTCGCCGGACGCTGCAAGGGTATTTCGAAGCCATCAACCGCAAGGACTTCGATGCCTGGACGACGGTCGTCGCCGCCGACCAGTCGGCCAGTCAGACGGCCGGCGACTGGAACCACAAATACAGCACCACGGTCGATTCCAACCTGATGGTCGTGGACATCCGGGACGATCCGCTGCGCGCGCGGCTGATGTTCACCTCCGAGCAGGACGTGGAGCTTGCCCCCAAGCGCCTGCCGGTGGAGTGCATCAACTGGGACCTCACCTTCCTGCTCACCGACCAGGACGGCGCCCTGGTGCTCAGCGGGATCGATCCGTCGGCGCAGTCGATGACGGCATGTCAGTAACGTAGGCGATCATGCGACCCCGCCGCCGCTCCCTTGGCTCCCGATGGTCGATCGGCGTGCTCACCGCCGGCTGCCTGGTGATCGCGGCGTGCTCGGCCGCGCCCGAGCAGGGATCGCCGTCATCGACCCCGGAATCGTCGACCGGGTCGTCGTCGCCCGTCGCATCGATCGTGCCGACCAGCAGCGCCGAGTCGCCGTCTCCGCCGGCGACCGAGGTCCCGACGTCGACGGCACCGCCACCGACAAGTGCCGAAGCGCCCGCGCCGCCCGCGCCGGCGGTCCCGGTGCCCCCCGGCGGACCGGTGACCGGCGCGGACATGGCCGCCGCGGCCGCCGCAGTGGCCGGGATGAGTACTGCGGACCGCGCAGGCATGGTGGTGATGGCCAGTTCGGCGCACGCGGTCGACACCGATCTGGTGGCCCGGCTGCACCTGGGCGGCGTCATCCTGATGGGCTCGAAGGGCGCGATCGATGGCACCTCCGCGGGTGCGCCCGGCCAGGTCGCCGCGGTCACGTCGGAACTGCAGAGTCAGGTGCCCGATGCGCAGGCCGGCGCCCCGCTGCTGATCGCCACCGACCAGGAGTCCGGGCTGGTGACCCGGTTGGTGAACGGGTTCACCGACTTCCCGGGCGCCGAGGAGCTGTCCGGCATCGCCGACCTGGTCGCGGCCGCGGCCGCCACCGAACAGGTCACCGCGGCCAGCGGCGCCGAGATGCGGGCGGTGGGCATCAATGTGGACTTCGCGCCGGACGCCGACGTGCTGCCGGCCGCCGGTGACTCGGGCGTGGCCGGTCGGACCTTCGGTGACGACCCGGAGCGGTCCGCCCGACTGGTGGCCGCGGCGGTTCGCGGCTACCAGAGCGGCGGGGTGGCGGCGACCGTCAAGCACTTCCCCGGCATCGGCCGGGTGGCCACCGACACACACAAGGCGCTGCCCACCCTGGACGCGAGCTGCCAGGAGTGGAACGCGGTGGAGGCGGTGCCGTTGCGCGCCGGGGTGGACGCCGGCACGGCGCTGGTGATGACCGGGCACATCGAGCTGCCTGCGGTCGGCGCAGTCGATCAAACGTCCGCGCTGGCCGGTGCGGTGGTCACGGACCTGCTGAAGGGCAGCGGTGTGGCCGGCTGCACCGGACTGAATTTCCACGGCGTCGCGGTGTCCGACGCGTTCGACATGGCGCCGGTGGCGGAGAACTTCTCGTCGAACGAGGCCGCCTGGCGGGGGATCGCCGCCGGCCAGGACCTGGTACTGATGCCGGTCGACCCCGCTGCCGCGGTCGCCGGCATCGCCGCCGCGGCCGAAAGTGGACAGTTGCCCGCCGAGCGGCTGGCCGATGCCGCGACGAGGGTCTACGCGCTCCGGCTGGCGTTGGGCCGGATCCCGGCGCCCAGCCTGGACGTGGTCGGGTCGGCCGAGCACGAGGCCATCGCCGCGCAGGCGCGCGCCGCTGGCTGATCCGATCTTCGTGCCGGTTCGTGTGGAGCGTGTGCGGGGAGATCGAGCGGCCTGACCCCGCACACGGTGCAGTCGACCAGGGCGCACCGCCCGGGGGATCGGCTGTCACTCGCGCGGCGGTCAGATCCGGCTGCCGGCCGGCAGCGGCGTGATCTGCGCCTGGCCACGCGCACCGCCACGGTGCACCGTCCACGCCCGGCCGTACCCGGCCACGCTGAACCCGCTGTCGGCGTCCAGCGAGACGACAGTGTTCTCGTCGATCCCCAGCCCATTGCCCCAGCCCCTGCCGGGAGGACTTGTCCGGATGGTCTCGATGAGCCGGGGAAGGGTCCCCCACTGGGCACAGTGCACGTCCACGCTCCACTTCGTGAGCTCGAGACCGGGCACCGTCGTGAGCTGGTCGAGGTCCTCGCCGGCATCCTCGGGGCACACCGGCACCTCACCGACACGCCATCCGCCGACGATCGCTCGGTCGGAGGCGATCGCCGCGCCGGCGGAGAACCCCAGGTAGGGCCGGGGGCCGTCGGCCAGCCAGCCGCGGACGGCGTCGGCGACCGGCA
>DATDBV010000542.1:0-36585 GCA_036524715.1 Nakamurella sp.
CGTCGATCCGGCCGCGCTCGGGTTTGCGGTGACCGCGTTCGTCACCGTCGAAATCGCCCAGGGCCGGGGCCGGCGGGACGTCGTCGACCACCTCTCCTCGATTCCCGAGGTGATCGAGGTGCACACCATCACCGGCGCCGCCGACCTGCTGGTGCAGGTGGTGTCGCAGAGCAATGCCGACCTGCAGCGGGTGATCGACGACGTGGTGCGCGATCCCGCCGTGGTACGGGCATCGACGTCGATCGTCCTGGACACGCCGGTCCGGCACCGGACGCGGCCGCTGGTGCGCGGTGTCGGCGGCCTGACGGGATGATGGCGCGATGGGTCCGCTGGTCGAGTGCGTCGCCGCGCCGTCCGACGAGGCGGCTGCCGCCGCCGTCGACCTGTCCTGCCGGTTGTGCGGGTAGGGCCGATGCCCGACCTCCCCCGGCCCGCCCTGGTGGTCCTCGTCGGCCCGTCGGGATCGGGCAAGACCACTTGGGCGCGTAAGTATTTCGCGACCAACGAGGTCGTCTCGTCGGACGCGCTGCGGGCCATGGTGGGCAGCGGCGAGGCCGACCTGGACGCCTCGGCGGACGCGTTCGCCATGCTGGAGTCGGTCGTCGCGGCCCGGCTTCGGCGCGGGCTGACCACCGTCATCGACAGCCTCGGCCTGGACGCCGACCGGCGACGGGCGGCCGTCGTGGCGGGTCGGGCGGCCGGGCTGCCGTGCGTCGCGGTCGTGTTCACCACATCGCTGGACGAGTGCCGGCGACGAAACCGGGACCGGGACCGGCCGGTACCCGCCCCGGTGCTGCGCTCCCAACACCGGCGGACGGCCGAGATCGACCTGGCCGAAGACGGTTTCGACACCGTCCTGGCGGTGGACACGGGAACCGGCAGGGTCACCGAGGCGGTCGCGCCGGGGCCGGGCGACCAGGCCCGTCAGGGGTTGCGGTTCGGCCTGCAGGTGTCGGCGTTCCCGTGGGGGGAGAACCCGCGGGTCTGGCTCCGCGACGTCGCGGTGGCCGCCGAACGGGTCGGGTTCGCCGCGCTCAGCGTGATGGACCACCTGCTGCAGATCCCGCAGGTCGGCCGGATCTGGGACCCGATTCCCGAGGCCTATGTGACGCTGGGATTCCTGGCCGGCGTCACCGAACGGATCGAGCTGGGGCCGCTGGTCACGCCGGTGACCTTCCGGTCGGCGCCGCTGCTGGCCAAGATGCTGGCCAGCCTGGACGCGGTGGCCCCCGGCCGGGTGTTCTGCGGACTCGGGGCGGGCTGGTTCGCCCGCGAGCATGCCGCCTACGGGCTGCCCGGCAGCGCCTTCGCCGCGACCGCCTTCCCCACCGCACGACCGCGGCTGGACGCCCTGGCGGAGACGATCGGGGTGCTGCGGGCGTTCTGGGGTCCGGGGACCAAGCCGTACCGGCGGTTTCCCGAGACGACCTGCTACCCGCGTCCGGCCCGGATTCCCATCCTGGTCGGTGGGGGCGGCGAGCGCCGGACCCTGAAGATCGCCGCGGCGCTGGCCGACGGCTGCAACCTGCCGTCCGCGGCCGACCTGGACCGCAAGCTCGCGGTGTTCCGGTCCCACGCCGCCGTCGCCGGGCGGCCGATGCAGGAGTTGCGGGTCACCGTGCTCGACGTGCCGATCGTCGGCGCCGATCCCGACGAGGTGGCCCGCCTGGTCGAGCGGCATCGGGGCCGGACCAAGGCCACCGCCTACGCCGCCGGCCACCACGCAGGCACCCCCGACGCGCACATCGCGCGGTACCGCGGGCTGGCGGACCGCGGAGTGGACACGGTGTTCGTCAGCCTGCCCAACCTGACCGGTCCGGCTGAGATCGAGCAATTCGCGAGCATTCTCACCACCTTCGCTTGACGCCCGGCCGCTCATGTAGCACCGCGCTGATCAACGCGCTGACCCGGCAGGCCGGGCGCGGTTTCGCCGAGATGCGCGGCGGGTCCCCCGGCGGGGCCGTTCCCTCGGGGTGGACCCGCGGCTCGGCGCCTGACGGCCGAACGCAATGCTCCGAGATCCACTTGCGCAGCCTTCTTCGACTGCTGGTGCGGATGTCGGTTCGGCTTGCGCGGGCCGCAGATCAACTCGGCGCCGATTCGTGTCAATCGGGCGCAACTTGCCGATTTGAACTGCGGGTAGGCCCCGGAGGGGCCGACCCCTCAGCTTGGACCCGGCCTTGTGGGCGCCGCTGTCTCCCTGGCCCGCCTCCGTGAGTTGCGCTGATCGAAAACCCAGGGAACCGGACAAAACGGCGTCGGAAATGAGTCTTGGATCAGCGCAGAGTCGGGCCGGGTAATGCATTAGCGGATCTTTGTGGCATTTCGGTCACCAGGGGTTCGGCGGAACGGCGCGGCGGCGGGTCAGCGGCGGGCCGAGGGCCATCCCGTCGGAGGAACCGGGGTCAGCGGCGCCGTGGTGCGCCGAGATCCACACCAGCAGCTCTCTTTGACTGCCAGTGTGGATCTCGGCCAACATGCGCCGGTGGCCGGATCACCGGGAACGCCGCACCCTGGCGACCGCCCAGTCCGGCTCGTCGGACGAGCGCACTTGACCGTCCGAGTCGAAGATCAGGTACCGGTCGAAAGTGCGGGCGAAGGCCCGGTCGTGGGTGACGGCGACCACCGTCCCGTCGAACGCGTCCAGCGCCTGCTCCAGCGCCTCGGCCGAGTGCAGGTCCAGGTTGTCGGTCGGCTCGTCGAGCAGCAGCAGGGTGGCCCCGGACAGCTCTAGCAGCAGGATCTGCAGCCGGGCCTGCTGGCCGCCGGACAGCGTCTGGAACGCCTGCTCGCCCGCCCGGGCCAGCCCGTAACGGTCCAGCGCTCGGGATGCCTGCTCGCGGCCCATCCCGGACCGATGCTCGTCGCCCCGGTGCAGGATGTCGAGCAGGGTGCGGCCCACCCACTCGGTGTGCGCGTGGGTCTGCCGGAAGAACCCGGGACGCACCCGGGAGCCCAGGACGGCGGTACCGGTGTGCGGCACCGGGTCGACCGGTTCGTCGGACACCGGGCGGTGCTCGACATCCGGGTCGGATCCGCCGGCCGCGAGCAGCCGCAGGAAGTGCGACTTGCCCGACCCGTTGGCGCCGAGCACCGCGACCCGGTCGCCGTAGTGCACCTCCAGGTCGAACGGGCGCATCAGCCCGGTGAGTTCCAGCCGCCGGCAGATCACCGCCCGCTTGGCCGTCCGACCACCGGCCAGCCGCATCGAGACCCGTTGCGGGTGCGGCACGGCCAGGGGTGGGCCGGCCTGCTCGAACTTGGCCAGCCGGGTCTGCGCGGCCTGGTACCGCGAGGCCAGCCCGTCGTTGTAGGCGGCCTTGGTCCGGTACATCAGCACCAGCGCCCTGAGCTTGGCGTGCTCCTCGTCCCAGCGCCGGCGCAGCTCCTCCAGCCGCGAGTTCCGGTCGTCCCGCGCCTGGTGGTAGGTGGCGAACGAGCCGCCGTGCACCCAGGCCGTCGCCCCCGCGGCACCCGGTTCGAGGGTGACGATCCGGTTCGCGGCGTTGGCCAGCAGTTCGCGGTCGTGCGACACCAGCAGCACCGCCTTGGTGGTGGCGGCCAGACGCTGCTCGAGCCACTGCTTGCCCGGCACGTCCAGGTAGTTGTCCGGTTCGTCCAGCAGCAGGACCTCGGCGGACCCGCCGAGCAGCAGTTCGAGCACCAACCGCTTCTGCTCGCCGCCGGACAGGCTGGTCACCGACCGGTACTGGGCGCGGTCGTATGGAACCCCGAGCGCGGCGACAGTTGCCTTGTCGAAGGCGGTCTCGTGCCCGTAGCCGTCGACGTCGGCCCAGTCGGCCAGGGCGTGGGCGTACGCCAGGGCGACCGGTTCGCTGTCGTCGGTCATCATCTGCAGTTCGGCCGCGTCGACGGCCGCCGCGGCCCGGCGCACCGAGTCCGGCGACACCGCCAGCAGCAGATCTCGGACCGTCGACGAATCCCGCACCGAACCGACGAACTGCGGCATGTAGGCCAGCCCGCCCGAGCACAGCGCGGTGCCCTCGTCCGGCACAACGGCGCCGGCGGCGATGCGCAGCAGGGTGGTCTTGCCGGTGCCATTCGGTCCGACGAGGGCGGTCACGTCACCCGCACCGACCCGGAAGGACACGTCGGACAGCAGTGGCCGCCCGTCCGGCACGGCGAACGACACCACACTGAACTCGAGGTGACCCATGGGCGTCGAGGGTGAACGAACAACCTCGCTGCGTCAATGCGTTTGGCCCGTGGTGGGCCGCCCGGTGCCTGTTGGCCCCGAATGGCAGACGACGGTCGCCGCGCCAGATCCGGCCAGTAGCGGCTACGGTACGCATCGTGAGCGCCGATCGAGGCCCGGCCAGGTTCTTCTCCTGGTCCTCCGAGGATGGTCGGCGCCTGGAAACCGTGCGGGTGGTGATGACCGAGCGGGGGTTGCGCGCGTCCGGCTATCTGGTTCGGGTCGGCAAGCAGAGTTTCGGCGCCTCGTACTCGGTACTGTGCGACTCGGCCGGCCGCACCCGCCGGATCACCCTGCACAGCGATTCGGCGGTCACCGAGCGTGGCCTGTCATTGACCCGGACGCCCGGTGGCCCGTGGCTGGACGGCGCGGGCAAGTCATCGCCGAAGGCCGACCTGGATCTCGCGTTCGACGTCGACTTCGCCGCCAGCGTGTTCAGCAACTCGCTGGCCATCCGCCGGCTCGACCTGCACCGGCGGCTCGGCCAGGAGTCGGTCGTCGTGGCCGAGGTGGATTTCCCGGACCTGATCGTCCAGCCCGTTGTGCACCACTACCGGACACTCGAGTTGGACGAACAGGGAGCGCGGCTGCGGCATCAGGGCCCGAACGGTCACCACGAGCTCACCGTGGACCGCGAAGGATTCGTGCTGGACGTGGCGCACCTGTCGTACAGATTTCGCTGACCCCTCGAAGCGGCCGGGCCTGGAGCACGGTGATGATCGTTGTTCGCCACGGTCCGGGCGACGGCGACCGAAGTCGCCGAGGCGCCGAGGTTGTCAGGGTTCGGCCAGACGGGTTGACGGAGAACCACAGTCCTACCGTCCGGCGTTCCTGGCGCGGACTGCCAGTTCCATCCGGGCGTAGAGGATTGTGGTGCCGACCGCCAGACCCAGGAAACCGGCGGCGAACACCCAGGTCAGCGGTTTGGTCCGGTCGAAGTCACCCTGCGCCCGGATGGCAGCGATCAGAATCAGCACCAGCATGACCCCAGCAACCTGCAGCAAGATCCGCATGCTGGTCCACCGCTTGTCCGTGAAGGCACCCAGGCCCGCGACACCCAGCGCGAAGATCGCGCCCATCACCCGGGCGGTCAGTTCCGTGAGCGGCCATGGCCAGATAGCGATCGCAGCTTTCGGTACCACGAACAGGAACACACCGGTCGCCAACGCCGCGATGCCGAGCACGCCGATCAGCATGGCCGTGCTCAGCGGGAGCAGGAGATCGTCGGCGGTCGCCACCGACTGCTCGCGCCGGTTCAGGAACCACACCGCGAAAACGAGGACGGGGGTCGTGAAATAAAGGGCGACCCACAACCAGAACGCGACATTGGCGTGGATGAACCTATCCCAATGTGCGACCGTCGCGACACCCATCAACGAGGCAAACAACCCCACTGGAATGAAACCGCACCCAACGCGATGCCATTCGGTCGCTCGCACGGCCCGGAGAAAGAAGTACGCCCCACCGAGATACACAGACCCGAGCACCATCGAGGTGAAACCGGGAACGATCCGCCAGGCAAACAAGCGTGCCGTGTCGTCGGCGGATGGCCAGAAATACAACAGGACAAACGCCACCACCAGAAACGGGATTATCACGATCGACAGCACCCTGGTGCCCGGTAGCACACGATCCCTCGCAACGACCGCTCCACCGGCAGGAGACATCGCCGAGCCTCCCTCCATCACGATCCTGACGGACCCTATCGAGTGGGCCGGCCGGCGCCTAGCCATTCGCGGTGCCGTCACCGGGCCGGGCACTCCCTGGCACCCGAAGGGGGCAATAGAGCGGCGGGGGCCCACGCTCCGCGGACATCGGTTGGAATGGCGCCGCCTCCCCGCAGAGAGAAGCCCGACTTCCGGCGCCACGGTGATCCGAACCAGTGCGCCGCACCATCAGGTGTGGCCTAGGTGTGGCCCTTCGGGGATGCGTCGTTGCGTCGGTGCAGCAGCCACCGGAAGGTCGGTGTCGGCGGCGGTGGCACCGATCCTTTGCCGCGACCGGGACCCAGTGCCCGCCTTCGGCGCAGCTCCAGTCGCAGGCTTTCCTCGCCGCGGGCCATGGCCCAGCGATGATTGGCCGAGAACACCGGCTTGAGCAGCCAGCTCAACCGGCGCAGCAACGGTTTGGTCGCGCTGACCCGCCAGTGGTAACTGATGACGACCTCGGGTCCGTCTGTGGCAAAGGTCCACCGACCGGTTCCGTTCAGGTCCCCCGCCGCCGTCAGCGCGAACCCCGATTCAGTCATCGGCTCGGTGATCGTCAGCGACCAGCGCAACGTGTACGGAAGCCAGCCCTTGGTGTGAAGGTCAACGACCCGGCCGGTTCCGTCCGGTGCGGCGTCTTTCACCGGAACGACGCTCAGGTACACCGACGGCCACCACCGGGGAAGTGACTCGTCGTCACTCAGGACCGCCATCACCTCCTGCACCGTGCCGGCCACCCGCCAAACGGTGAGAAATCGATAGTCACTGCCCATGGCCCAATCCTTTCCACCGTGCGGACCGCTCGCCCATCGCGATGGTCCGCCTGGTCCACCCGGCCGCGAGGAAGGCCGATGAACGGCGATTCAAGTCATCGACCGCTGGCCACCGACGCTGGGATGATCGACCCCGGAACCACCGAGAGGGGTCTGATGCCAGCACACCGCGTCGTGATCATCGGCGCAAGCACGACCGGGTTGTTCGCGGCCGCTGCCGCCGCCGGTTCGGGCCGCGCCGTCACCGTCCTCGAGCGGGACGACCTACCGCCCGATCCGGTAGCCCGACCGGGCGTGCCGCAGGGCCAGCAGCCGCACGTCTTCCTGCACCGGGGGCTGCTCGCGGCCGAGCGACTGCTCCCCGGATTCCGCGATGACCTGCTCGCTGTCGGCGCCGTGTCCTTCAACACCGCGCAACTGGCGTGGCTCGGTGAGCAAGGATGGGCCAACCGCACCAGCAGATCCTTCGAGGTGTTGTCCACCAGTCGACCGTTGCTGGAAACGACCCTCCGCCGCAGGGTTGCCGAGCTCACCGGAGTGCGGATCGTCGGCGGTCGTCAGGTCGTCGGACTGGGGGCCACCGGGGCACGCTGGACGATATCGACCGCTGACGGTGATGAGTTCACCGCCGATCTGGTGATCGACGCCTCCGGCCGGAACTCCCGAGCGGCGGCCTGGCTCGGAAACCGACTGGCCGGTGCGGTCCGGACCACGCAGATCGATGCCCGGGTCGGGTACGCCACGCGCAGGTACCGGGGCGACCCGGGGATCGGTGACATCCCCGGCGTGTTGATCGCCTCCACGCCGACCACCTCGACGGGCGGACTCGCGATCTCCATCGAGGATGGCCATTGGCTGATCGGGGCGCTTGGGGTCGGCGACGACCGACCGCCGCGCGACGTGGCCGGTTTCGAGCGCTTTCTGGCCGGACTTCGCGATCCCGCATTGGCGAGAGTGGCCCAGCGTCTCGAACCTGTCAGCGACGTCAATGTGCACCGGCAGACCGCCAACCGGCGCCGACACTACGACGAACGAGATGATTGGCCGGACGGCGTGGTCGTCATGGGTGACGCATTTTGCGCCTTCAATCCCGTCTACGGGCAGGGAATCGCCGTCGGGGCCTGCGAAGCCGTGCTCGTGCGCGATGCCATCAACGACGGAATGACGCCGGGCGCCTCGCGGCGACTCCTTCGACAATTCGACAAGTTGGTGGCCTTGCCCTGGTCGGTCGCCACCGCCACCGACCTGCAGTTCCCGACCTGTCAACAAAACCCCACGAGATTGGGCGCACTTCAGGATAGCTGGGCCAAGCAACTGGAGAAACTCTCAGTGCACGGCAATGCCAGGGCGGCATTCGCGCAAAGCAGCGTCTATCACCTCATGGCGTCGCCTCGCCGACTCCTGCATCCGGCACTGATCTGGGCGTCCGTCATCGGAGGTCTCCGCGGTTACGGGCCTGCCAACCCGCGCCCGCCGGCCTTGCCCGGATAACTGTGCGGCGGTGGTGGAAGCGGGCGACCGCCGACCCCACCCACCCGTGTGGTCGGAGCGAACCGTCAGGAGGCCAGCGCGGCCGCCGCGGCCCGGATGCGCTTGGCCGAGACCGGCACCGACGTGCGCATCGGTTGCGCGAACAGGGCGACCCGGTACTCGGCGAGCAGGTCGCCGACGGCCCGCACGTCCGGGTCGGCGCGGCGCTCCTCGGGCAGTCCTTCGACGGCGCGATCGATCTCGGCCTGCAGCTGCCGGATCTCGGCGAGCCGATCCCGGTCCCGGCCGGCCGCCTCCCGCACCCGATCGGCGCGGATCCGCAGCGCCTGCAGGTGCCGGGCCCGGTCGAGCAGGCCCGAAGCGCCGGCGACGACGATGAACCCGGGCGCCACCGCAGCCCGCCACTGCGCCCGCATGTCCCGGGTGAGGTCGGCGATCGCCGATGCGCCGGGGCCCCGTTCCGCGGTGTCGATCGCGTGTCCGGCGTCCCGCGCGGCGACCAGCACCGATTCGGTGGCCACCAGCACGTCGCGGACCGAGGTGAGGACGTGCGGAGCGATCTTCTCCGTCAACGCGGAGTAGTTGGCGGCGGTCCAGGCCGGGCCGCCCGCCCAATCCAGCAGCGCGTCCACCGAGGCCCGGGTGGCGTCGGCGACCAGCCCGGTGATGGTGGTGTCCGGCGCGGTGGCCAGGGTGATCTGCGTCTCGCGGGTGAGCAGCTGCCGCACCCGGGTGAGCGAGGGCGCGAGCGCGGTCGCCAGCAGCCGGACGGTGCCCGCGCGCATCGACCGCCGCTGGTCAACCTCGCTGTCGAAAACCGCCACCCCGACCGTGCCGACCGGCGGGCCGACGGCGGGGCCGTCCTCGGTGTCGCCCTCGGGAACCAGCGCCGGGTAACCGGCGACCTCGTGCCCGGCCACCCTGGCCCGGACCCGGCGGGGCACACCATCGGCCGGAAACGACGTCAAGCCATGACGTTCCAGCGAGCGGGTCGCCTGCACCACCGCGCGCTGGGTGTCGCCCCGCATGGTCGACTGCAGTGTCGGCAGGTCCCGCCCGCTGGCCAGGGTGGCGCCGTGTTCGTCGACGATGCGGTAGTTCATCCGCAGGTGCTCGGGCACCTTGTCCGGGTCGAAGTCGGCGGGCCGGACGACCACCCCGGTCATCCGAGTCAGCGCGGTGGCCAACTCGTCGGCCAGCGGGCGGCCCCCGTCGATGCGGTCCAGCGCGGCGCGGGCGAAGTCGGGGGCGGGCACGAAGCTGCGGCGCAGCGTCTTGGGCAGGGTGCGGATCAGCGCGACGGCGAGATCGGCGCGCAGGCCCGGGATCTGGGCCTCGAAGCCGGCCGGGTCGACCCGGGCCAGCACCGGCAGCGGGATGCTGACGGTCACCCCGTCGTCGGACCGGCCGGGGTCGAACACGTAATCCAGCGGCAGCTCGACCCCGCCGGAGGTGAACCGGTCGGGGAAGGCGGCGGAGTCGAACCGGTCGGTGCCGGCGGCGATCAGCAGGTCCGGGGTCAGGGTCAGCCGGTCGGGATCGGTGCGGGATGCCTTCTTCCACCAGGCGTCGAGATGCCGGCCGGAGGTGACCTCGGCCGGGATGCGCGCGTCGTAGAGGGCGAACATGGTGTCGTCGTCGATGAGTATGTCGCGGCGGCGGGCGCGTTCCTCCCATTCGGTCACCTGCTCCAGCGCGAGCTGGTTGTCGGTGAAGAACCGGTGCCGGGTCTGCCAATCCCGCTCGACCAGGGCATGCCGGATGAACAGTTCCCTGGACAGCTCGGGGTCGATCCGGTCGAACTGCACGGTGCGCGCCGCGACCAAGGTGACGCCCAGCAGGGTCACCTTCTCCGTCGCCTCCACGCTCGCCCGCCTGGAGTTCCAGCGGGGCTCGGAGTAGCTGCGCCGCAGCAGGTCTCCCCCCACCTTCTCCACCCAGCCGGGTTCGACCCGGGCGCAGATCCGGGCCCACAGCCGGCTGGTCTCGACCAGTTCGGCGGCGACCACCAGCTGCGGACCCGACCGGGCCAGCGCCGACCCCGGCCAGATCAGGTAGTTGACCCCGCGGGTGCCCTGGTATTCGCGGGTGCCCTCCTTGCGCTGGCCGATGTGCGAGAGCAGGCCGGACAGCAGGGCGGTGTGCACCCGCTCGGTGTCCACGTCCACGGCCAGTGAGCCGCGACCGCCCTGGGTCGCGTCGCCGTCGCGGCGCGTGGCCGGCTCCGGGTGCGGACCGGTGCGATCGGGTCGGCGGCGACCGGGTCGACGGCCGCCGTCCATCAGCTGGGTCAGCTGCGCGTGCAGGTCCTGCCATTCCCGGATGCGCAGGTAGTTCAGGTACTCGCGCCGGCACATCCGGCGGAAGGCGTTGCCGGACAACGAGGTCGCCTGCTCTTCCAGGTAGCTCCACAGGCTGATCAACGCGTTGAAGTCGGAATTGGCGTCAACGAAACGGGAGTGGGCCGCGGTCGCCTTGTCCCGTTCGTCCAGCGGGTATTCGCGCACGTCGATGACGGACAGCGCGGACACCAGGACGAGCATCTCGCGCCGGCAGTTCTGCCGGTTGCCCTCCACCAGGATCCGGGCGAGCCGCGGGTCCAGCGGCAGGTCGGCCATCTCCCGGCCGGTCGGGGTGAGCCGGATCCGCTCGCCGGCGGTTCTGTCCAGCGCACCCAGCTCGGTGAGAACGGTGACACCGTCGGTGATCTGCCGCCCGTCGGGCGGGTCCAGGAACGGGAAGTCGGTGATGTCGCCGAGTTCCAGCGCGGCCATCTGCAGGATGACCGACGCCAGGGAGGTGCGGACGATCTCCGGGTCGGTGTAGGCGGGCCGCTCGTCGAAGTCGCGCGCGGAGTACAGGCGGATGCAGATGCCGTCGGCGACCCGGCCGCACCGGCCGGCCCGCTGCCCGGCCGAGGCCTGGGAGATCGGTTCGATCGGCAGTCGTTGCACCTTGCTGCGCGGCGAGTACCGGGAGATCCGGGCGGTTCCCGGGTCGATGACGTAGCGGATACCCGGCACGGTCAGGGAAGTTTCGGCGACGTTGGTGGACAGCACGATCCGGCGGCCGCGGTGCCCGGAGAACACCTTGTGCTGGTCGGCCGCCGACAGCCGCCCGTAGAGCGGCAGCACCTCGGTGACGCCCCGCCGGCCGGCCAGGTGCCCGCGCAGCACCTCGGTGGTGTCGGTGATCTCGCGCTCGCCGGACAAGAATATGAGGATGTCTCCACTGTCATGATCACCACTGGCCGCCAGCAGCTCATCGACCGCGGCGGTGATCGCCTGGGCCTGGTCGCCGGAGTCCGTTGACCGCTCCGCATCGGCGTCGTCCACCTCTGGCAGTGCGTCCAGACCGTAAGGCCGGTAACGGATCTCGACCGGGAAGGTGCGGCCGGACACCTCGACCACGGGTACGTCGCCGAAGTGCCGGGAGAACTTGCCGGGGTCGATGGTCGCCGAGGTGATGATCAGCTTGAGGTCGGGTCGCTGCGGCAGCAGGCCCTGCAGGTAGCCGAGCAGGAAATCGACGTTCAAGCTCCGCTCGTGCGCCTCGTCGATGATGATCGTGTCATATGCCCACAGCATGCGGTCCCGGGCGATCTCGGTGAGCAGGATGCCGTCCGTCATCAGCTTGACCAACGTGGTCGGGCCGGTGTGGTCACCGAACCGGATCGAGTAACCGACGGCGCCGCCGACCTGGGTGCCGGTCTCGTCGGCGATCCGTTCGGCCAGCGCCCGGGCGGCGATCCGCCGGGGCTGGGTGTGCCCGATCATGCCGCGCACGCCCCGGCCGAGCTGCAGGCACAGCTTGGGTAGCTGGGTGGACTTCCCCGAGCCGGTCTCCCCGGCGACGATGACCACCTGATGCTCGGCGATGGTCCGGGCCAGGTCCTCCACCCGGGCGGCGACCGGTAGCTGAGCCGGGAAGGAGATCGTCGGCACCGCCGCCTGCCGCCTCGCCAGCCGCTCGGCACCCCCGGTGATCTGGTGGTCGATCTCGGCCAGCACCAGGTCCCGCTTGGCCGCGTCCGGGATCCGCCGGGCGCTGCGGAGTCGGCGGCGCAGCCGGCGCTCGTCGACGATGGTCAGGTCGCCCAGTCGATCCGCCCGCTCCGCGCCCGGGGCCTGCTCAATGCTCATATCGACAACCACAATAGGTGCACGGCAGGGCACAAGGACCCGGGCGGGAGCGTCAACCCAGCGGTGCGGGTGCGTCCCCCAGCCCGCGCACCGGCCCGGTCAGCCGTCGGCTGTTGTCCGCCGGGGCCAGCAGGCACTCGACGTCGTACACACCGACGGTCGCCATCTCCGCGGGTTCGACGATCCGCACATCGTCGACCCCGTCGTCCCATCGGGTGTACTCGACCACGACGGTCAGCTCATTCCGGTCGAGGGACGCGGGCGACCCCAGCCACTCGATCGCGTCCCGCCGGCAGGCGTCCCGGTTCGACTCGTCGCTCACTGCCGGATCCCCCGGCCAGAAGCTGACCATCTCGTACGCGTGGGGTTGGTCGCAGCTCGTGAACTCCCACGGATCGAAACTCAACCGGCACATGGCGAACATCCCGCCGTACTCCGGATGATGCCACGCGTCACGCAGCGTGTGGTCCACCGTTCCGGGGCCATTCCCGATATCGGCGGGCGGCAGGGACACGACACAGGCCGACCAGTCGTGTCCCGCCGCCAGCTGCACATCGCCCGGCCCGATCAGCTGGACCCAGACGTTGGCGACCGTCATGTGCCCCTCGCCCGGAAAGGCGGGATTGGGCACGCCCAGGTGACCGTAAGCCGCGTCCATGCACAGCGGCCAGGCCTCGTCGAGCCCGCCGGAGCCGACGTCGACACCGGCGTCCACGGACACCACCTCGCCGTACCGCGCACCGCTGCAGCCGCCCGTGTCCATCGACGGCAGCGGCACCGACACCGACCACCCCAGGTCATAGGGGTTGACGCCGGGTGGATGCGGATTCTCCAGCAGGCAGTCGCCGACCACCGGCGGACCGGGCACCGGGAACGCGACGGCCCGCCCCGGCACGACCCCGCTCCGGACACCGGCGACGGCAATCGTCAGCGCCACCAGCCCGACCAGGATCACGGCACCCAGCCACCGGCGGGCATCGTCGGCTCGCCGCCGACCGGGAGTCCGAGTCGGGGCAGGCACACCCTGCATCCACAACACTGTGGCACGACCACCGGGCGCGCGCAGTCGGAATTGTCCATATCGGGTGGGCAAACACTCGGGGGTGGGGAAGGGGTGGGGGAATCAGCCGAGCCGATCCTCCCGGTGCGTGCCGATGTCCCAGAGTCGCAGGCTTGCCCCGGCGCCGTCGACCGGGCGCACCGAGCCGAGCGCCGACATCGCGGAGGCCAGTTGCTCGGCGCTGAACCGGCGACCGAGGGTGATGTGCGGCGTCCATGCCCCGGCGCCGAAGGTGCCTCGCCGGTCCACCGCTTCGTCCAGTGCGTCCACCACTCGTCGCTGCAGGCCCAGGATGGCCGTGTTCGGCACGACCTGACGGGACAGGATGTACTGTCGCCGGCCGAACACCAGCAGGGCGCCGACGGCGAGCGGCACGGGCAGGTCCGCCGCGATCGCGGCCAACCGGTCCCGCACCGCCTGGGTGACCGACTCGGTGAGGGCGAGTGTGATGTGCGGACGGTTCGACACACCGGTGTGCCGGCCCTGGCTCGGCAGCCTGGCCCGCAGCAGGCGGGCCCAATCCGCGCGCACGGCGGCATCGGCCGGATCGTCGAGGGTGAGCTCCACCGAATGCACCCACCCATGGTGGCCCGGTCCGCACGGAAGCCGTCGACGCGCGCAGGGAATGATGGGTCCGTGGCGGAGCCGACCGGCGTCCGGTCGCACGGGAGGCAGCATGTTCGGACGACGCCAGCCGGGGCCGGAGCAGCCGCACGCGCCCGACGAGTCGCCCGCCGAGTCGCCCGACGACGACGTGACCGGTCACCGACCCACCGGCCCGATTCCCGACGCGTCCGCCCGGCGGCTCCAGCACGGGATCATCGAGTATTCGCAGTGGACGCTGCGGCTGCTGATCATCGGCGTCGGCCTGGTCGCCGCGTTCTGGATCATGGGCCAGCTGTGGAGCGTGCTGCTGCCGATCTTCTTCGGCCTGCTGCTGGCCACCATCCTGTGGCCGCCGGTGCGGTTCATGCGCCGCAAACTGCCGAACGCGCTGGCCGCGCTGCTGGCCCTGGTGGGGCTGCTGGTGATCATGGGCGGCCTGATCGCGGTGCTGGCCCCGCAGGTCACCTCCCAGGCCGCAGACCTGGTCGACCGGGCCACCGCCGGGCTGACCACCCTGCAGGAGTGGCTGGCCGGCCCGCCGTTCAACCTGGGACCGGACGCGCTGGGCGGCCTGCTGGACCAGGGCATCGCGCAGATCCAGAGCAACAGCCAGCAGATCCTGGCCGTGGTGCTGGGCAGCCTGGGGGCGATCGGGTCGGCCATCGTCACCCTGGTGCTGGCCTTGGTGCTGTGCTTCTTCTTCCTCAAGGACGGCCCGAAGTTCGTGCCGTGGCTGCGGACCTGGATCGGACGGACCGCCGGTCGGCACTTCGCCGCGTTGTCCGACCGGGTGTGGACCGCGCTCGGTCAGTACGTGTGGTCCCAGGCGGCGGTGGCCGCCATCGACGGCATCTTCATCGGGCTCGGCGTCTGGATCCTGGGCGTGCCGTTCGCACTGCCCATCGCGGTCCTGACGTTCTTCGGCGGATTCGTGCCGATCGTCGGCGCGTTCGTGGCCGGGTCGGTGGCGGTCCTGGTCGCGCTGGTCTCCAACGGCATCTGGACCGCGGTGGGGGTGCTGGCCATCGTCCTCGTCGTCCAACAGCTCGAGGGCAACGTGATGCAGCCGATCCTCGTCGGTCGGACCATGAACATCCACGCCGCGGTGACCATCGCGGTGGTCGCGCTGGGCGGCACGCTGTTCGGGATCGTCGGCGCGTTCCTGGCGGTGCCGGCCGTCGCCGTCGTCCAGGTGATCGCTCGTTACGTCCGTGAGCAGCTGCAAACCCCCGGGGCACCGGCGCCCGCCCCCGATCCGGACTCGGGGCCGGACTGGTCTGACCCGTAGTCCACCCGGATGATCTGCGGACTCGGCTCACAGCCAGTGGTGGCGGCGGAACAGGACCAACAGAATGACGCTGAGCAGCAACATCAGACCGATGGCGCCCGGGTATCCGTAGGCCCAGCCGAGTTCGGGCATGTTGGCGAAGTTCATGCCGTAGACGCCGGCCACGACCGTCCAGGAAATGGCGATGGTGCCGTAGGCGGTGATCCGGCGGACGAATCGGTTCAACTCGTTCGACAACCGCGTCTGCAGCAGGTCCAACACCTCCTGCAGGTAGTCCCGTTCCAGGTCGGCGGCGTTCTTCAGATGGCCGTACTGCTGACGCAGCAGGGCGAGTCGCACGGGGTCGATCGCCATCAGGTTCTTCTCGACGGCGAGGGTGTCGATGAGGTTGTCGTAGAGCTCGAAGGTCTGCGCCGCGTTGATCCGGATCATCTGCAGGTCGTGCCGCAGCACGGACAGGTCCTGGAGCACGGCCTCCGCGGTGACCGGATCGCCGACCATCGCCCGGCCCTCGAGGTCGGCGACGAGCCGGGCCCCGGTGGCGATCAGATCCTCCTGGCCGCGGATCATCTCCGCGCGAATGGTCGCGATCAGCTCGAAGGTCGTGGCCGGCAGGATCTCCCCGGCGTCGAGCCGGTCCCGCACCTTGTCCAGGTCCCGGGTGACGGCCTCGGGTGCCAGGGCGACCGTCGCCGGACCGAAGACCGTCCACAGCACCCGCGGGGTCAGGAAGACCTTCAGCGGCTGCAGGTGCAGCATGCCGTCGTCGCCGCGGACCAGCCCGTTGATGGCGCTGAAGTGGTGATCGGAGTACATGTGCAGCCGGGGCACCGGGGTCCGGCTGGAAACCTCCCGCAGATCCTCCGGACGGGGCGCCACCGTCATGATCAGAACGCTCATCCCGAAGTCGTCGTCATGTTCGAGGTGGGCCCAGACCATGCCCTGGTCCCGGGCGATCAGCTCGCGGATCCGGTCCGCGGGGACCGACGCCACCCCGTCCCGATCGATCCATCGAATCTCCACGGCAACCTCCGGTCACGGTGAGCGGATGATTCAGTCCAGCGCGGTCGGCTGGATCTGCCGGCGCAGCTCGACCAGGTGCAGCGCGTGGGCGTCCAGTGCCTTGTCCTCGGCGCCTTGCGGGCGCCACCGCGGCACCGGCTTGGCCTTTCCGTCATCGTCGAGCGCGACGAAGATCGTCAGACAGTGCGTGGTCAGCTGCATCTCGCCGGTGGTCGGGTCCCCGGACGACACGTGGACGGCGATGTGCATGCTCGACCGGCCGGTCCGCAGCAGCCGGGCCTGGAGCTCGACCAGATGACCGATCTGGATCGGCCGGTAGAAGCGGACCCCACCGGAGTAGGCGGCGATGGCCGGCCCCTTGCACCAGCCGGCGGCCACCGCGAACGCCGCCTCGTCGATCCACCGCATCACCGTGCCGCCGTGCGCCTTGCCGCCCCAGTTGACGTCGGTCGGCGCGGCCAGGAACCGCAGGGTCGTCTCCGGCGCGGTGCCCGCGGCGCTGTAGGTCTGCCCGGCCATGGCGCTTTCGATGTTGCGGCGGACCGTCACCCGCTCCAACGCGTCGGCCAGCAGCCGACGGTCCAGGTCGGTTCCCGGCGTCCACGGCGGCACCGAAGTCGACTTCCCGGCCGCGTCCACCGCGACGAAGACCACCACGCAGGTGGTCGCCTCGGTGTACACGGCGTCCTGCGGGTCGGCCGACGACACGGTCACGTGGACGTCCATGCTGCTGCGCCCGGTGCGCATCAGCCGGGCCGTCACCTCGACCAGGTTTCCGGACTCGATCGGCCGGGTGAACCGGATGTCACCCACATACGCGGTGACGCAGTAGTGGCCGCTCCAGCCGACGGCCAGCGCGTAGGCGGCCTTGTCGATCCACTCCAGCACCCGCCCGCCGTGAATCGATCCGCCCAGCGTCGCCACGTCGGTGGGCGCCGCCAGGAACCGCAGGGTGATCTCGCTCTGACCGGTCGCCATGGACCCACACCCTATGGCGCACAGGGGTCCGCGCGCTCGGGCAGCAGGGCCCCGGGGTCCGAGGTTGGATGGGTCGGTGAGCTCCGCCCCATCGCGCACCCTGGTCCTGCTCCGGCACGGGAAGTCCGCCTATCCGCCCGGCGTGCCCGATCATGCCCGTCCACTGGCCGATCGCGGACACCGCGAGGCCGCGCTGGCCGGCGAACACATCCGGGCCCGGGTCGACCGCTTCGATCTGGTGCTGTGCTCGACGTCCGAACGCACCCGGCAGACCCTGGCCCGGGCCGGGCTCGCCGCCGGGGCCGAGGTCCGGTATCCGGACGAGCTCTACGGCGCCGAGTACGACGAGATCCTCGACCAGATCGCCGCCGTCCCCGCCTCGGTCACGACGCTGCTCGTCGTCGGCCACTTCCCGGGGATTGCCGAGGTGGCCGAGGATCTGGCCGGGCCCGGGTCCGACGGTGCCGCGCTCGCCGGCATCGAGCGAAAGTTCCCCACGTCGGCCTTCGCCGTCGTGACCGTGACCGGCCCCTGGTCCGCGCTGCCGGCAAACAGCCGGCTCGAGGCCTTCACCGTGCCACGCGACCATCCCACGCCGGAACCCGCAACCGAGGAGAGCTGATGACGCGGCACAACCCTGTGATCTCGCTGCCGGACCGGACGCCGCAGGTCGCCGACACCGCCTGGATCGCGCCGACGGCCGCGGTGATCGGCGCGGTGACGATCGGCGAAGGCACCGGTGTCTTCTACGGCGCGGTCGTCCGGGGCGACACCAGCACGATCACCATCGGCGGCGGCAGCAATCTGCAGGACGGGGTCGTGGTGCACGCCGACCCCGGCTTCGCCTGTTCGATCGGTTCCGGGGTGAGCGTGGGCCATGCGGCGGTCGTGCACGGCAGCACCATCGAGGACGACTGCCTGATCGGCATGGGCGCGGTGGTGCTCAACGGCGCGGTGGTCGGCCGGGAGTCGATGGTGGCGGCCGGCGCCGTCGTCCTGGAGGGCGCCCAGATCCCGCCCGGCTCACTGGTGGCGGGCGTGCCCGGAAAGGTGCGCCGGGAGCTGACCGACCAGGAGCGAGCCGGCGTCCGGGAGAACGCCCGGCACTACACCGAACTCACCGCCGCGCACCGGGCAGCCCACGCCTGACCCGCGCGGACCTTGAACGAGCGGAAGCCCGGGCCGCTGTTCACTCCCCCCCACAAAAGGAGAACACCGACCCGGGCGATGGCCGTTTTGTCCGACCACCACTCAGAGTCCGGTCGCCGTCGGGCTGATACGCCCCCGAATCGTCGGGCCGGCATCCACCCGACCGGCGGCATCAGGGAGCGCAGCGGTAGATCCGCCGGTACTCCTTGCGGAACGCGCGGCGCCCCAGCACGGACCAGGCGACCCGGGCCGGCCGCGGCATCTTGGCCAGGAAGTCTCGGCCGTGCTCCGGGGTGTTCGCCCGAAGCAGGAAGCCGAGGAACACCAACTGCCGGTCCTTGGGGATGGCGGCGCGGCCGCGCTCCCCCAGCGCCTCCCACTCCGGGACCGTCATCACCCTCTCGACCAGCGGCAGGACGTACACTTCCTCGTCGTGCAGGTGCTCGCCCAGGGCGGCGATCAGCTCGTCGAGCAGGCTGCCCAGCTGCTCCCGGCGGTCCGGGTCCGGCCGTTCGGCGAAGGTCGCCGCACTGCGTTCGGCGTAGCGGTACAGCTCGGCGATCCGCTCGTGCTGCTCCTCCATCCGCAGGATCAGTGCCGAGTCCATCGGCGCCTTCTCCAGCAGCAGCGGCCACATCAGCTCGTCCTCGGCCTGGTGATGATGGTGCAGCGACCGGGTGAGCTCGGTGAAGAACTCGACGACGATCCCGGCCCGCTCCCCGTCCCCGTCAGCGACCCCGCGGACCAGGCCCGGCAGCGCGCCGAACTGCTGGCGATAGGCGTTGTGCACGAACACCATCTCGAAGGTGTCCGGGCGGTCCGTGGTGGCGGCGGTCATCGTGGGTCTCCTGACGTGCGTGATCCGTGGTCGGCCGCCGGGAATCGGCGGGCACGGTCAGGGTCGCGCGCGTGGTTTGCGATCGGCTTGGCGAGAACTTGGAGTCGGCGGCGGGAGATACAGTGCGCGGGTCATGCTGCGACTGCGGGTTCTCGGTGCTCTCGACGCCGCCCTCGAATCGGGGGAACGCGTTGTCCGGCCGGACCTCGGCGGTCCCCGGCAACGCAGCGTGCTTGCCCTGTTACTCGTCGCCCGCGGGCAGGTGGTCTCGGTCGATCGGTTGGTCGAGGACCTGTGGAACGGCGAGGCGCCGCCCCGGGCCATCGGCGCGTTGCAGGCGTACGTCTCGCACCTGCGCCGTGCCCTGGAACCCGACCGGGCGCCGCGCACCCCGGCCACGATCCTGGTGAGTGAGCCGCCCGGCTACGCGATCCGGGTGCCGCCCGACGCCGTCGACGCATGGCGCTTCGAGTCGCTGGTGCGGCGGGCCGCCGAACCCGGTCAGCAGGGTCGGGCCAGGCACCTGCTGCAGGAGGCCCTTGACCTGTGGCGGGGACCGGCCTTCGCCGAATTCGGGACCGAAGCGTGGGCCGCCACCGAGGTGGGTCGCCTGGAGAGCCTGCGGATCGTGGCCCGGGAACGCTGGTGCGAGGCGGTGCTGCGCGAGGGTGACGCCGCCGAGGCGGTGCTCGCCGCCGACGTGCTGACCCGCGAGTTCCCGCTCCGCGAGGAGGGCTGGCGGCTGCTGGCCATGGGTCTGTACGTCACCGGACGGCAGGCCGATGCCCTGGCCGCCCTGCGCCGGGCTCGCGACATCCTGGCCGACGAGCTCGGTCTGGATCCGGGGGCGGCGCTGCTCGAGGTCGAGGCCGATGTGCTCGCGCAGCGGCTGCGCCTGCCGACGTCGCCCCGCGCGGCGGATCCGGACCCGGCCGTGGCCAGCGCGGCCCAGTCGGGACCCGGGCCGGCGCCCGCAGCCCGGACGGGCGCGTCGTCGCCGAAGGCGGCCGGAGAGAACGCCACCGACGGTTCCTTCGTCGGTCGCGAGGCCGAGCTCAACGCCCTGCACGGCGCGGCCGGCGACGCCCGGACCGGCTCCGACCGCCGCGTGGTGCTCGTCGCCGGCGAGGCCGGCGCGGGGAAGTCGGTGCTGCTGGATCGGTTCGCCCAGGAACTGCGGGCCGACCGGTGGCGCCTGGCTGTCGGACGCTGCCCCGAGTCGGACGGAGCCCCGCCCGCATGGGCGTGGGTCGAGGTGATACGGGCCCTGGCCGCGGACATCGACCCCGGCGGATTCGCCGGCGCGCTGACCCCCCTCCTGGACGAGACCGCCCGCCCCGCACCGGAAGCCGACGCATCGTTCGGCCGATTCCTGCTCAGCCGCGCGCTGGTCGGCTACCTGACCGCCGCGGCCCGGATCGGGCCACTGGCCATCGTGCTCGACGACCTGCATCGCGGGGATTCCGAGACGCTCGCGCTGCTGGACACCGTGGCCACCGTGGCCGCCGGGGTGCCGCTGCTGATCGTCGCCGCCTACCGGCCCGCCGAGGTCCTGGAGGGCCTGCGGGATTCGCTGGCCGGGCTCGCCGCGCTGCCACCGACCCGACTGGCGCTGCCGGGGCTGGACGCCACCCAGGCCGCCCGGCTCATCCGATCCGTGGCCGGCACCCAACCGGACCCGGCCACCCTGGCCGCCCTGGTCGAACGCACCGCCGGCAACCCGTTCTACCTGGCCGAGAGCGCCCGGCTGCTCGGCAGCGAGGGCAGCCTGGTCGCCGTGTCGAAGGTTCCCGAGGGGGTGCGCGACGTGCTGCGTCGGCGATTCGCCCGGTTGCCCGAGGTGACGGTGTCCATCCTCCGGCTCGCCGCCGTGATCGGCCGGGACGTCGACATCGACGTCCTCGTGCTCGCCGCCGAGGTCGACGAGGACACCGTGCTCGATGCCCTGGAGGCCGGTGTGCTGGCCGGCCTGCTGCTCGAACCCGCACCCGGCCGCGTCCGATTCGCCCACGTCCTGGTGCGGGACACGCTGTTCGGGGATGCGCCCCGGCTGCGCCGGGGACGTTGGCACGGCCGGATCGCCGACGCGATCCTGGCCGTGCACCCCGAGGACGCGGTCGCCCTGGCGCACCACTGTCACCACGCCGGCACCGCGGCGACGGCCCGCCGAGCGGTGGACGCCGGCGTGCGCGCCGCGGACATGGCCGTCGCCCGGTACGCCCACGAGACCGCCGCCGAACTGTACGAACAGGCCCTGGCCGACCTGGACCGGGTCACCGACCCCGGCCCGGTCGATCCGGACGTCGGGACCAACGGCGCCGATCCCCGGCTGGCCGAGCGGGTCGACCTGCTCGGCCGGCTGGCCCGGTCGCAGCTCGCCGCGGGGGCCGGCGTCAGGGCGCTGGCCACCCGCAAGCAGGCGATCCGGGCCGCCGACGGCGCCGGCCGGCTCGATCTGCTGATCCGCAGCCTGACCGCCTGGGACCTGCCGACGCCCTGGATCAGCCGGCCGTACGGCGTCGTCGACGACGAGATGGTCGGGATGATCCACCGGGCGCTGGCCAGTACCGGCCCGGTGCCGGACGACGCCACCCGGTGCCGCCTGCTGTGCGTCCTGGTCGGCGAGCTGGACGAGGCGGACGTTGCGATGCCACTGGCCGTGGCGGCCGAGGATCTGGCCCGACGGACGGGGGATCCGGTGCTGCTGGGCCTGGCCCTGCACGCCGAGGTCGGCTTCACCTTTCCCGAACGGGACCTCGCCGGCGTGCGCCGGATCGCGCGGGAGCTGTGCGAGATCGGGCGGCAACCGGGCCTCGCGGTCTTCGCCCTGATCGGGCAGTACGCCGAGGTCCGCGCGGCCGGGGTGCACGCCGATCACGACCGGATGGCCCGCCACGTGGACCGCATCGACGAACTGGTGGCCCGGTACCGGTGGCGGCAGGCGATCGGCCTGTCGTCGATGCACCGCGGCGCAATCGCGCACATCGCCGGGCGGCTGGACGAGGCGGAGGCGCACTATGCCCGGGCCGCCGAGTCGATCCGGACCAGCGGGGCCCTGGACGCGGCCGGCATCGCGATGCTGGCCTTCCTGACCCTGCGGATCACCCAGGGCCGCGCGGCCGAATTGGTCGACTCGCTGGCCGTCGTCGACACCCGGGCCTCCGACGTGGTCGCCGACCTGTTCGCCATCCCCCTGCTGGCCGTCGGCCGTCGGGACGAGGCGATCGAGATCCGGCGCAGGATCCGTCCGGTCCGGCGCGACTTCTTCCACGGCCTGCTGCTGACCCTGCGCGGGATCATCGTGGCCACCCTGGCCGATCCGGTCGAGGCGGCGTCGATCTACCCCGACCTGATGGCCTACCGGGGGCAGGTCGGAGGCGGCGGCAGCGGCTCGTTCGCGGTCGGCCCGGTGGACACCGTGCTCGGCGATCTGGTCGCGCTGCTCGGGGACCGGGCGCGGGCCCGGGAGCACTATGCCGCGGCCGTGGACCTGGCCGGGACCTGCGGCAACCGGATCTGGGCCGAACAGGCGGCCGTCCGGCTGCGCGCGTTGGGCTGACCCGCCGGCCCGCCCGGCGCCGGCCGCCCGGGCGCTGGTCGCCCGGGCGCTGGTCGTCTGCAAGTGGGCGGCAAGTGCCGGCGGTCATTCTTCGAGACATGAGCAGACTCCTGACCCGACTCGGACACACCGCCGCCGTCCACCCCTGGCGGGTCATCGCCGGCTGGCTGGTCGCCCTGGTCCTGGCCGTCAGCCTGGCGGCGGTCGTCGGGGATTCACCCCACGACGACTACACCGTGGCCGGCTCACCGTCCCAGGCCGGCGCCGACTTCATCACCGAGCGGTTCGGCGACGCCTATGCGACCGACGCGCGGGTCGTCGTGCGCGATCCCGACGGATCGGTCGATCCGTCCACGCTGGATGCCCTGTCCACCCGATTGGCGGACCTCCCGCACGTGGTCGCGGTGGATCCGCCGCGGCTGTCCGCCGACGGCGACACCGCGCTGCTCAGCGTCCGCTACGACGTGCCCGTCACCGATTTCGCCGGATCCGAGGCGGTGGACGCCCTGTGGTCGGCGGCCGACCCCACCCGGCAGGCGGGCCTGCAGGTGGCGCTGGGCGGCCAGGTGCCGGAGAACTTCGCGCCGCCCAGCGGCACGGCCGAACTGGTCGGCGTGCTCGTCGCGCTGCTGATCCTGGTCTTCGCGTTCGGGTCGGTGGTGGCCGCCGGGCTGCCGATGGCGGTGGCCCTGGTCGGCCTGGGGGTCGGCTCGTCGCTGATCACGCTGCTCGCGGCGGTCACCGACGTCAGCACGGTCGCGCCGACGATCGCCACCATGGTCGGCATCGGGGTGGGCATCGACTACGCGCTGCTGCTGGTCACCCGATTCGTCGAGGGCCTGCGGTCCGGCCTGCCGGTGCCGGACGCCGCGGCCCGGGCCAACGGGACGGCCGGCGTCTCGGTGGTGTTCGCCGGCACCACCGTGCTCGTCTCCCTGTTCGGCCTGCGGCTGGCCGACCTGCCGACCTACACGACGGTCGGCGTGGCCACGCTGCTGGTGGTGCTCTCGGTGATGCTGACCTCGATCACCCTGGTGCCGGCGCTCTGCGGGCTGGTCGGCCATCGGGTGCTGGGCCGCCGCGCCCGCCGCGGCGCTTCCGTCCAGTCTGTCCTGTCCGTCCCGGACGGTCGACCGGCGGCCACCGCGCGGTGGGCGCGGCGAGTCGGCCGCCAACCCTGGCCGTGGGCGCTGGGCGCGCTCGCGTTGCTGCTGGTCCTGGCCGCGCCGGTGCTGGGCATGCGAACCTGGCCGCAGGACGCCGGCAGCCAGCCCGAATCGAACACCACCCGGATCGCCTACGACCTGGTCGCCGACGAGTACGGGCCCGGCGCCAACGGATCGTTCCTGCTGGCCGTCGACCTGGCCGGTCAGCCGGGGGGCGAGCCGGCACTCGACCCGACCGCACTCACCGTCCGACTCTCCGCCGAACCCGGCGTCGCCTCGGTCGCCCCACCGGTGCTTAACCGGGCCGGCGACGCCGCGCTGATCGTCCTGCAGCCAACCACCGGCCCGCAGGACGAGGCCACCACCGACCTGCTCATGCGGCTGCGCGCCGACCTACCCGAATCGGTCCACGTGACCGGCCTGACCGCGGTGTTCTCGGACATCTCGGACCGGTTGGCCGACCGGCTGTGGGTGGTGATCGCGTTCGTCGTCGGTGTGTCGCTCTTGCTGCTGACCGCTGCGTTCCGGTCGGTGGTGGTGTCGGTCAAGGCAGCCGCGCTGAACCTGCTGTCGGTCGCCGCGGCCTACGGCGTCATGGTCGCCGTCTTCCAATGGGGTTGGGGCGCCGAGCTGCTCGGCCTGCCGCACGCCGTACCGATCTCCAGCTGGGTGCCGATCCTGATGTTCACCATCCTGTTCGGGTTGTCCATGGACTATCAGGTGTTCCTGCTGTCCCGGATCCGGGAGGACTACCTGGCCACCGGCGACCCGCGGGGCAGCGTGATCCGCGGGGTGGCCGGCACCGGTCGGGTGATCACCTGCGCGGCCGCGATCATGATCGCCGTGTTCGTCGGGTTCGGGCTGGACGCCGACCCGGTCGTCAAGATGATGGGAGTCGGGATGGCGGTCGCCGTGCTGATCGACGCCACGGTGGTCCGGATGGTGCTGGTGCCGGCGACGATGTCGATACTCGGCCGGGCGAACTGGTGGCTGCCCCGGTGGTTGGACCGGGTGCTGCCGCACCTGGACACCGAGGGTTCAGCGGCGACCCGCCCCGCCCCGAACCACCCGGCGGACCCGCAACCGGCGCCGGCCGGCGCGGCCTGACCTGCCGGCGCGGACCCGGGAACCGCTCCGGCGGGCCGCCCGGGTCCGCGTCTGCCGGCGCAGCTCCGTCAGCTCCTCGAGGGTCAACTGCAACTGGTCGGTCAGCTCGTCGATCGCGTCGGCGCACTCCTGCAGCAGCCCGTCCGTGGCATCCCGGTCGTAGCCGCGAGCGAACGCCCGCGCGGGCGGCAGCCGGACGGTGCGCAGCCACCGGCCGTCGATCGGTGGTTCGCTTGGCTGGACACTCACCCACCGCGGGTCGGTCATCAGCATCTTTCTGGTCCCCCTCGTTCAGGCCTTGCCGAATTCCTCGAAAACGATCCGCTCCTCCGAGACCCCCTGCGAAACAAGAGCTTTCACGGTCCCCTCGACCATCTCGGGCGACCCGCAGACGCAGACGTCGTGACCGGCCCAGTCCGCCTCCGCGGCCGCCAACTCGCCGATCCGGCCGTGCGGTCCGGCCCAACGGTCGTCGTGGGATGCCGCGGTGCGCACCGTGAGCCACTCGTGGTGCTGGGCCGCGGCGGCGGCCAGCCACTCCTGGGCGTACGCCTCGCGGCCGGTACGGAAGCCGTGGAACAGATGGGTCGGCCAACCGCCGCTGTCCGCCAACTGCTCGATCATCGCCTTCATCGGGGCCAGGCCGGTCCCGCCGGCGATCATCAGCAGCGGGCGGTACGCGGCGGGATCCAGCGAGAGCCGCCCGTACGGCGACCCGAGCCGGACCGGCTCCCCCGGTCGGGCGGTCCGGACCAGCGCGGTGGACAGCGTTCCACCGTCGATAGCCCGCACGTGCAGGTCGAACTCGTGCCCGCCGGGTTGGCTTGCCGGGGTGAACGGCCGCCAGACCCGCGGCCGCAACGCCGTGGCCTGCAGCGCCATCGACTGCCCAGCCCGGTACGGCACCACCTCGTCGGTCCGCACCCGCAGCACCGCCAGGTCGAAGCTGCGCCGGTCGACGTCGACGATCTCGCCGTCGTACCACGCCGGCTCGCGGGCGGACGCATCGTCGGCGGCCCCGATCATCGCTGCGGCCACCACGCGGTAGGCGGCGGCCCAGTTCGCGGCCAGCGCGTCGGTCCAGGCCGGGCCGGAGAAATGCGCCAGCGTCGCCAGCAGCGCCTCGCCGACCGCCGGGAAGTGATCCGCCAGCGCCCCGAACTTGCGGTGGTCCCGGCCCAGGTCGGCCAGGTACGGCTCGAGCTCGCCCAGCCGGTCGACGTGGGTGACGATCCGGACCAGTGCACCGAGCAGCCGGTCCCGTTGCTCGGACATCGCCAGCGGGAACATCGACCTGACTTCGGGGTGGGTCATGAAGAGGTGGCTGTAGAAGTACATGGCCAGGTCGTCACCGTGGCCGGCGACGGACGCGAAACTGGCCTTCAGCGCGGCCGCATCGACGGTGGCCCGCGGTATCGAGTTCGTCACGCTCCGCCTTTCCTAGTCACGACTTCATGGGCCAACTGAGTCAACAATTACGCTTTCGCCTCGGGGGTCGCAACTGCATGTAATCACTTCGGGAGAATGTCAGCTATTCGGGGTGTGATTCTCCGCCGTATGAGTGACCGCGTGCAGGAAGATTCGCCCCACCGACAGGCTGGTTCTTGGTCGACGAGGACGGGACCTTTGACTGGTCCGCACCGGACCCGCGGTGCGTAGCGTCGTGGATGATCCGGAACGGCCGCTCGGTTCCTTGCCACAAGGGCGCCGGATCCATGAGGTGAGGTCGGAATGGGGGAACGTGACCGCCGGCCCGGTGCACGGGACCCGCCGGCACCGCGCGGAGGATGGAGCGGCGTTCAACGCGACCGGGCGCAGCTACGACTCACATCAACCGAACAGCCAACCGTGGTTCACTCACGGCCGCGAATCCTCACTCGATTCGGGGGACGCCGCGCCGCCGACAACCGGCCACCATCGATACCCGAGCGCATCCGCTCGACCAGGCGGTCAGGAGCCACCGATCAGTCCATTGCTCGATCGCTCGACCGACCGGTCGAGTCCCCGCACCGCATCGAGGCGTCGGCAGTTCCGGCGTTGAACAGACCAGCCGAGGACACAATGACGTGATCTCACCACCCACCCAGCGACCGACACTCGGCCGACCATGACCGGCACCCTCTTCCTGGTCGTGACGGTGATCGTCACCGCGTTGTTCTTCGACTTCACCAACGGGTTCCACGACAGCGCCAACGCGATGGCGACGTCGGTCGCCACCGGCGCGCTGGCGCCGCGGGTGGCGGTCTCGATCGCCGCGGTACTGAACGTGATCGGCGCCTTCCTGTCGACCGAGGTGGCCAGGACGATCTCGGCAGGCATGGTCAACGACGCGTTCGTCTCGCCGACGATGATCTTCGCCGGCCTGGTCGCGGCGATCCTGTGGAACCTGCTGACCTGGCTGTTCGGGCTGCCCTCGTCGTCGTCCCACGCGCTGTTCGGCGGGCTGATCGGTGCCGTGCTGGTCGGCGCGGGATTGGCCGGGGTCAACTTCTCGGTGGTCGTGTCCAAGATCCTGCTGCCGGCCGTCGTCGCGCCCGTCGTCGCCGGGATCGCGGCCGGGCTCGCGACCCGGCTGGTGTATCGGCTGATGCGACGCGCGGACGAGAACCCGGCCGCTCGGTGGTTCCGCCGGGCGCAGACCGTGTCGGGGTCGATGATCGCGCTGGCCCACGGCACCTCGGACGGACAGAAGACGATGGGCGTCATCACCCTGGTGCTGATCACCGGCGGCTACCAGGCCGCGGGCACCGGACCGCAGGTCTGGGTGGTCGTTGCCGCCGGCCTGGCGATCGGGCTGGGCACCTATTCCGGTGGCTGGCGGATCATGCGGACGATGGGCAAGGGTCTGGTCGACCTGCACCCGCTGCAGGGTTTCGCCGCCGAGACCACGTCGGCGTCGGCGATTCTCGCGTCCGCGCAGATGGGCTTCGGGCTGTCCACCACCCAGGTGTGCGCCGGTTCGGTGATGGGTAGCGGGGCCGGGCCGGCCGGCGCACGTCCGCTGGCGGATCGCCGGCCGGATGGGGTTGGGCTGGCTGTTGACCCTGCCGTCGGCGGCAGCTTTCGGCGCGGCGGCCGCCGCCATCGCGCTGACCGGCACGCCGGGCGTCGTCGTCGTGCTGGTCGCACTGGTCGCCGGGAGCCTGGGCATCCTGGCGTTGTCCCGCCGCAGCCCGGTCAACCGGCACAACGTCACCGACGACGCCACCGTGACCGTGGAGCTGCGCCGGACGCCCCCGGTCCCGGACCGGCAGTTCGACGATCCGCCGATCGTCGACCGGATCGCCTGACGGTCAGCGACCCGTGACCCGGGTCCGCCGAGGTGTGACTGACGGTCAGCGACCCGTGACCCCCGGATCCGCCGAGGTGTGCTTGGCGAAGAACCGCCACATCTGGGTGCTCGCCCGAGGTCCGCGGGCGTCGCTGTAGGTCCCCTTGGCCGAGCCACCGGACCAGGCGTGGCCCAGCCCCTCGACGACCCACAGCTCGAGTACGGCCTCGCGCCCGGCGAACCAGCGGGTGACCCGGTGCGGTCTCGGTCCCTTCCCGGACGCGGTGCGGAGCGGGTCCTTCCGGGTCTGCCGGCCCTTCCCGACAGCCCGGAGGTCACCGGCGCCGGCGCGGGCGGCCAGCCATTGGCCGACGATCCTCTCCGCGTTGGCCGACCGTACGGTTCCGTCGGCAGTGCCCTGGAAGACGATCATCGGGGGCAGTGGCCCCGACGGGGTCGGCGTCTGACCGGCGCCCTGCATGACCGCGAGCGCGTCGGCGGGGCCGGTCGCGCTGTGGAACGGGGGCGCCGAGTGCACACCGACCGCGGCGAACAGCTCCGGGTAGGTCGCCGCCAGGACGAGCGCCATGCCACCACCGGCGGAGATCCCGGCGGCGTAGATCCGGCTGGTGTCGATCCGCCAGCGGGTGGTCTCCTGCACCACCCGGCGGACGATTCCGGCCAGGATGGCCGGCTCCCCCGCGGCTCGCTGCTGGTGACCCGGGCGGAACCAGTTCCAGCAGCGCTGGGCGTGATGGGTGACGGACTGCTCGGGGTAGACGACGATGAACTTGTGAGTGTCGGCCAGGTCGTCGAACCGGGAGCCGGCGGCGAAGTCCAGGCCGGTCTGCGTGCAGCCGTGCAGGGCCAGCAGCAGGGGCGCGCGGGTGGTGCGGCGCAGGCCCTTGGGGAAGTAGACGCGGTAGGCGAGGGTGCCGGCCATGCCGGTGTAGCGGTGCTGGTGCCAGGTGCCCTGACCCAGCGACGCCGGATCCGGCTGGTTCCGGGCCCCGCCGGGCGGCCGCCACAGCTCAGGCAGCACACCCGCGGGTGAGCGGGACGGACGCGGAGCGCCTGTCCGCCGGCGGGTCGGCGCCGAGGTCTTTGCCGCCTTGGGGGCCTTGCGAGTCGTCTTGCGGGCAGCCTTGGTGACCGATCGCTGCGCCGACTTCGTGGCCTTGCGGGCCGTCCTCGCGCTGGGCATCATAGCCCTAACGAGGGCGGCGGGCAGACCCGGCTTCGCACGGCGCGCCACGCAACTCCCCCGCTCCTCGGACTGTCGGAGTAACCATAGGCGGCCGATGCCTGGCCCGGGCCCGGCATCCGCTCCGCGGAAGCAGGACTGGCCGCAGCCGGTGCTGGACCGCGGTGATCGACCCGGCTTCTCCGTCACCGAATTGCCTTGCGCCCCGCGCCTTCCGTGTCGTCTGGCAGCCTCGCATGCTCGGCCGATTGGATGATCGATCCAAGGATCAGTGGTCCCGAGTGGTCCCGAGCCCGAGTGGTCGCGACTGCGGAAATTCGGGTCGCTGGGGGCGACCGGATGTTCCGCGGAGCGGTCCAGTCGGCCGAAAGGTGGGGGTTCGCGGGGGGTTGACGAACGTCGGGTCGCCGGCTATGACCTGATCCTCCGCCCGAGCGGTCCGCGCCGCCGACATGTGCCGCTGGACTGCGGTCCGGCTCCGCTGACCTGCCGGTTTGCGCCAGCGGACATCTTCGGACTTCGTCACGTCTTCGCCGGGAGACTTCTCGATCGCCTAGTGCCAGGTCAGCGCGAGGACGGTGAACCGGAGATCGGCGACAGCCTGATAGGTGAACGCCCGGGATCTCGGGCATCCCGATTCGGTTCCGCCGGCCGGCTCCGAAAGCAGGGTGTCGAGCTGGCGGTGATATCGAAGCAGCCACCCGACGCGGTCCAGCAATGACGCCCAACGGGCGGCCCCTGGATCGGTGTCCGCCGCACCGGCGGACGCGAGAGGGATGCCGTCCCTTCGCCACCGTCGAAGCTCGACCGCGTCGCGGGCGATCCGGAGGAGCACTCCGTCCACGTCGCATCGCAGGTGCCATCGGTCGAGTTGATCGGACCCCCACCCGGCGCTTCCGGTGATCGCCGAGGCGATGGTCCTGGCCACGACGACCAGGCGGGCCTCGGCAGCTCGCGCCCCACCGAGGGATTCGTCGTCGGCGCTGTCCCGCAAAGCCTGCAGGCCGACCCGTTCCCGCGCCCGGAGGTCGAGCCGAACGCGCACCGGAACTGGCTGGTACCCGGGAAATCCGGCCATGGTCAACTCGATGAACAGGGCCGCGCAGAACAGTGCGACCGCCACCCATCCGGCGATCCCGGCCAGCATGCCCGGTCCGGCATCCTGGCGGTCGGAGATCGCCGACAGCATCACGCAGGCGGCGACTGCTCCCCCCGCGACACCGCACCGAACCTGCGCTCGGTGCAGCCCGGCCAGCCGCCCGTGGCGGGCACGCTGCCACCCCAGCCAGGCAACCCGATCCTCGTCGGTCAGCCGGTCGAGGGTCACCCGGGCCAGGTCGTCCAGGCGTCCGTCGGTGTGCACCAGCACAACCGTGTCGATCATCCTGAGCACATCCGAGTGAAGCCGCGAGCACGGCTGGTCGGCGGTCATGACGGGCTCCCTCCACGGCTGCGACAGCCGAAAACGGCAGCAGCGCACTGGCCCGCGGGGTGGCGGGCCGATGACGGGTCCGAGCGGGACGGTCAGTCCCCGGGTGGGACGTTCACGTTGAACCGGAAGAGGTTCGTCGGGTCGTACCGGTCCTTGACCCGTTGCAGGGCGGTGAGGGTTGTAGCGGGATAGCCGGCCCGGCTGTCCGGGAGGACGTCGCCCACGAAGTTCACGTAACTCACCCCGGTGCCGAACCCGGCCAGCGCCTCCCGGCTGCCTCGGGCCCAGGCCATCGGCTCGGCAAGGTCGGCCACGTCCGGCGTCCGGACGAGGCAGTTGACCAGGAACGGCGACTCACGGGTGGGGAACGGGGTGCCGTCGGCGGGCACCCGCCCGGCGGCCCCACCCAGGCGGTGCAGGTGGATCTCGGCCATCGCCGGCGGCGTGGGCGACCGGCGATGCCGGTCGGCGCTGATGTCGATTGCGGCGTCCGGCAGCCCGTCCAGGAACGCCGAGGTGAAGTAGTTCGCCGAGCCGGCCGCCCAAAGGGGGTCGACCATCTGTTGCAGGTCGACGTAGGGGGTCGGTCCGATCAGGTCGACGATCGGGTCGCCGATGCCGCGCAGCGGCCGCACCACCGGTTCGCCGGCCGTCGGGTCCCCGGCCCAGCAGGCGACGACGACGACCACCGGCCGTCCGTGCCATTCGGGCGGCAGGAAGGGAGCGGGCGGGGCGGTGGTCAGGTTGACCAGGGAGGACAGGTCGTCGGGCGCATCGGCCACCAGGTCGCGCCAGCGCCGCACCACCTCCACCACCCGGTCGCCCGGATAGAAGACCGCGCCGCCCAGCACGGTGGGACCGACCGGGTGCAGGGCAAGTTCGAACGTGGTGACGACCCCGAAGTTGCCGCCGCCACCGCGGATCGCCCAGAACAGGTCGGGGTTGACCGACGCAGAGGCGGACACTCGGGTGCCGTCCGCGGTCACCACCTCGGCCGACAGCAGATTGTCGCAGGTGAACCCGTACCGTCGGACGAGATGGCCGATGCCACCGCCGAGGGTGAAGCCGCCGACACCGGTGCTGGACACCAGGCCGCCCGGGGTCGCCAGGCCGTGGACCTGGGTGGCCGCGTCAAAGGCGCGCCAGGTGGCTCCACCTCCGGCCCGGGCCCGACGCGACGGTGGGTCGACCTGGACGTCGGCCAGCCGACCGAGGTCGACGACAAGCCCTCCGTCACAGGTCGAGAACCCGGCCACGCTGTGCCCGCCGCCGCGCACCGCGACCGGCAACCCTTCGCTACGGGCGAAGCCGACGGCGCGAACCACATCTTCGGTCGACCCGGCCTGCACGATCAGTGCCGGCCGCCGGTCGATGGCGTGGTTCCAGACCCGCCGGGCGACCTCGTAGCGGGGATCTTCCGGGGCGATCAGCGAACCAGCGAGACCGGCTTCGAGTTCGCGGATCGTCGCCGCACCGAGCACGTGTGTCATGACGCCTCCCGTGGGCTTGATGCCCTTGTCCGGAGAATAGGTGGACCCACTTTGCGCATTCTTTGCGCCGCGGCGGCGCCTGACCGTTCCCCGATGCGACCGAAGACCGCATCGGCGGCCGCGATCGCCGCCAGGGCGCCGGGCGCATCCTCCAGTCGTGCCAGAACATGCGCCCGAAGCAGATGCAGCCAACCGAGTGAGCGATGGCCGCCGGGGATCGGAAACCGCATCAGGCCGCGATCCAGGCAGGCCAGGGCCGCCGTTGGATCGCCGGCGATCACCTCGGTCACCGCCAGGTTTATTTCGGCGACCGATGAGCCCGCCCGATCCTCGGACCGGCTCATCATGGCCAGCGCCTCCCGGCCGAGCACCCTGGCCCGGTCCGGGTCGCCGCCCACGGCCGAGTTGAGACCGCGTCCATCAACGACATGGCCACGGCACGGTGATCCCGCAGTTCCCGCCGGATCGACTCGGAAATGGCCAGGCACCGATCCGCCTCGGCGTGCTCCCCGGCCCAGCGCAGGGTGTGTCCGCGTTGCGCCCACGCGTACGCCTCCCCGTAACGGTCGCCGAGCGTGTGGAACAGGATCCGCGACCGGTCGATGCCGGCGAGGGCGGATTCGCACCGCCCGGCCAATCGCTCGGTCAGGGCGATGGCGATCCGGACGTGGCCGACGGCCTGGCCGCTCCCGACCCGGCGACCGAGCAGCACTGTCTCCTCACCGAAGGGCAGCGGCGGGTCGTTTCGCTCGTCGACGACCCAGCCCATCGTGATCGCGACGAAGAACGGCGGGGCGTCGTCGCCAACCCGGTCCAGCACCCGGAGGGCGGCCTCGAAGTGGTCCTTCGCCGCTTCCGGTTCCCCGCGGGACAGCGCCAGCACGCCGGCGAAGTGCCTGGCGGAGGCGGTGACGTCCGGGAAGTCGTCGGCCTGCGCCAGTCCCTCGCCCGTTTGCGCCATCGCCGAATCCCAGTCGCCGGCCATGAACGTCAGCACGGCCCGCTGGTGCTTGGCGTGTGCACGCTCACCGGGAGCGCCGAACTCCCCGATCAGATCCACGATCTGGGCACCGATGTCCGCGAGCTCGGTCTCCTGACCCTGCCGGACCAGCAGGACCGACCTCGCCAGGAGTGCTCGGGCACGCAACGCGGACCGCTCGGGGCACGCCTGCAGGGAGCTGTTCAACCAGCGGGCGCCTTCGCCGATGAGTCCACGGTTGACCCAGAAGCGCCAGGTGGCGATCGCCAGCCGCACCGCCTGGGCCGGATCCCCGGAAAGCGCCGCGGACAGGGCGGCGCGCAGGTTGTCCTGCTCCAGATCGAACCACTCGGACGGTTCACCGACCACGCACCGGCGGTCGGGATCGTGCTCGACCGCCGCGTCCGCGAAAAATTTCGTGTGCCGACGTCGGCAGCCTTCGTCCTCGGCCGCCTCGATCAACCGAGCCATCGCGAACTGACGGACAACCTCGAGGAGCCGGTAGCGGGTTGTCGAGCCGTTGGTGTCCGCCTGCACCAGGGACTTGTCGACCAGCCGGGAGACGGCGGAGACGATCGCCGGGTCCGCCAGCGCACAGATCGACCCGGCGGCGGCGATGTCGAATCCTCCGGCGAACACGGCGAGCCGCCGGAAGGCGACCACCTCGTCCCCGGCCAGCATCGCATGGCTCCACTCGAGCGTGGCGACGATGGTCTGCTGCCGATCCAGGCGGCCCCGCCGCGCGGCACCAACTGCCGGCCGAGGACGGTGAGGGCGTCGACGAGCCCGTCGGCGAGCTCGGCCACCGTCAGATGAGCAAGCCGAGCCGCGGCGAGTTCCAGGGCAAGCGGGATGCCGTCGAGTTGCCGGCAGATCCGGATGATCGGTTCCGCGGAGTTGGCGCCGACCGCGAACGACGGCACGACCAGGCGCGCCCGCTCGACGAACAGCTGAACCGACTCCAGCCTGGCCAGCGCCCGCAGGTCGGCGCGGTCCGGAGCAGAGGGCAGCTCCAGCGACGGCACCCGGTAGATCAGCTCGCCCTGCAAACTCAGCGGTTCGCGGCTCGTCGCCACCACCACGACGTCGGGGCATCGCGCGAGCAACTCGCCGACCAGGGCGGACACCGAGTCAAGGAGATGCTCGCAGTTGTCGATCACCAGCAGCAGGGACCGGTCGGCGAGTTCGCGTGCGAGCGCCGACACCGGGGCGGATCCGCTGGGCAGGCTGACCCGGAGCCCGGAGGCGCAGGTGGCGGCCACACTTTCCGGTTCCTGAACGCCGGCCAGCTCCACCAGCGACACGCCGTCCCGGAACTCCGGCCACCCACCCGGGTGTCGGGCCAGTTCGAGCGCGAGCCGGCTCTTGCCCACCCCGCCAACCCCGGCGAGCGTCAGCAACCGGGTACGGCCGAGATTCTGCGCGAGTTCCGCGAGCACCCGGCGCCGGCCGACGAAGCTGGTCGTCGGTGCCGGCAGGTGGCGCGCATCCACCGGTGATGACGTCGGTCCGCCGGTGAGCAGGCTGCGGTACAACTGCCTGGTCGGCGGCTCCGGTTCGGCCGCGTACGCCTCATCAACCGCGGCCTGCAGCCGCTCGTAGGCGTCGAAGGCCTCCCATCGCCGGCCTCCCTCGGCCAACGCCCGGATCAGGACGCGGTGCAGGTTCTCGTCCAACGGCCGGGACGCGGCGAGCGGTTCGAGATGGGCAAGGGCCGCCTCCGGCTGACCGGCCGCCAGCAGGTACAGGCCGAGCCGGGCGATCACGGCGGCGTGCACGTCGTCGAGCCGCCGCCGAGGCTCCGCCGACCAGTCGGCGTACAGGTCCTCGGGCAGCAACCGGCCCGTCCACAGCCGGGCCGCCCGCAGGGTGGTGGTGAGGTCGGCCGTCCGGTCGGCGGCGGCCCGCTGAAAGTCGTCGACGTCGACGGTGACGACAGCCGGCGAGTTCAGGCGAACCATCAGGTCATCCAGTTCGACCGCGGCCGGTCCGATCGCCCGACGCACGGCGTGCACGACCTGATGCAAGTTGTTCGTGCCCGGCCCGACGGCTCGTGCCCGGCCAGAGGATCTCGGTCACCTGGTCCCGCTGCTGTCGGTGCCCGGGGGCGAGGGCGAGCAGCTTGACCAGGGTCTTGGCCTTGCGGAGACGCCATTGGTCGCTGACGGGCGTGCCGGCCACCGAGACCGAGAACCCGCCGAGGAGGTTGATCCGGACCGCCGATCCGCGTTCTCGCGCATCGCCTTCGGGCTCGCCGAGGGTGATGCGCGCCGGAGGCGGCTCGTGGCCGGTGCAGCCGTCGGTCACCGGTGTTCGCACCCGGGTGCGTGATCGGGCGACCGGGTCGGGCGGCGGCCGGGCGGCCCAACACAGGGAATCCCGGCCCCGACTGCCGACCCGGCCCCCGGACATCTCCGGACGAGAAGGCACAATCCGCCCACGACATTCGAGCCTACCGTCCCGGCGCCCGAATTCGTCCGCACCGATCCCCTCCGCACGGTTCGCCGCGCTTGACCTACAGGGCGGTGAGCAGACCCGGCTTCGCTCGGCGCGCCACGCATCTCCCCCGCTCCTCGGACGTTGTCGAGCCAACCATGGGTTGGGCGGCCGCGCCGGTGCGCCGGACATCCGCCGTGCGGAACGACGGCGACGCCGGGGATCCGTGCACCCTGCCGGCCTGACCGCGAAACATCCGGGTGCCGGGCACGCCCATGGTTCCGCAACCCGCCCGAGCGGGCGCGCAACGACGCCCATCCGAACCAGCCGCGGAACATACGGTCGCTGGGCACGGCCCGTGGTTCCGCAGCCCCACCCCGGCGCCACACCGCCATGCCCCTCCGACCCGCCCGCGGAACATATGGTCGCGTCGAGGTGTCTGCGCTCAGGTCCGGGCGACGTGTCGCGCGGAAACCCCCGGGCTCCGCCGGAAGGAAAGTGCGACCAGCCGCACTTTCCTTCCGTCCTGACCCCAAAGCGCCCGCGGCCGGCCGAACTACCGGCCGCGCGCGCCCAGCTCAGCCTCAGAGCGCGGCGACCAGAGCCCGGTGCAGCTCTTGCGGGGTCAGGTCGACCGGGTTGCCCTTGGTGCTGCTGGAGCTGCCGGTCTT
>DATDBV010000543.1:0-7138 GCA_036524715.1 Nakamurella sp.
GAGAAGCCGCGGCCGGAGATCGTCGGCGACGCGACCGCCCGGCCGGTGTGCGTGTCGATCGCGACGGTGATGGAGATGAATCCGCCCTCACCGAGCACGAGCCGGTCCGACAGTGTGTTGTCGCCGACGTCGCCGACCGCGTTGCCGTCCACGTAGACCATGCCGACCTCGACGTGCCCGGCCACCGCGGCCCGCCCGCCCCGCAGGTCGACCACGGTGCCGTTAGGTGCCAGGATCACCCGGTCCGTGGGTACCCCGGTGGCGATCGCGAGCTTGGCCTGGGCCCGCAGATGTCGCCACTCGCCGTGCATCGGGATCACGTTGCGCGGCTTGACCGCGTTGTACAGATACAGCAGTTCCCCCGCCGATGCATGCCCGGAGACGTGCACCTTGGCCACCCCCTGGTGCACCACCGTCACGCCGATCTTGGCCAGCTCGTTGATGATGGTGAACACGCTGGTCTCGTTGCCGGGGATCATCGACGAGGCCAGGATCACCGTGTCCCCGGCGGTCAGGTTGACCTGCCGATGCTCGCCGCGGGACATCCGCGACAGGGCGGACAGCGGTTCGCCCTGCGATCCGGTGGAGACCAGCATCACCTGGTCCGGTGGCAGCTCCAGGACCTTGTCCAGCGAGCGGACCAGCCCGTCCGGCACCGTCAGCAGGCCGAGTTCCTGGGCGATCTGCATGTTGCGGACCATGGATCGGCCGACGAAGGCGACCTTGCGGCCGTGCCGGTACGCCGAGTCCAGCATCTGCTGCACCCGGTGCACGTGGCTGGCGAAGGACGCCACGATCACCCGCTGGGTGGCCTTGGCGATGAACGAGTCCATCACCGGGCCGATCTCCCGTTCCGGGGCGACGAATCCGGGCACCTCGGCGTTGGTGGAGTCGACCAGGAACAGGTCGACCCCCTTGTCGCCGAGGCGGGCGAACCCACCCAGATCGGTGAGCCGGCCGTCCAGCGGCAGCTGGTCCAGCTTGATGTCGCCGGTGTGCAGGACGGTGCCGGCCGGGGTGCGGATGCTCACCGCGAGGGCGTCCGGGATGGAGTGGTTGACCGCGTAGAACCGCAGGTCGAACGGTCCGGACTTGCGGCGGTCGCCCTCGGCCACCACCTGCAGGTTCGGCTTGAGTCGGTGTTCGCGGCACTTGGACGCGATCAGCGCCAGGGAGAACCGGGCCCCGAGCACCGGCAGGTCGGGCCGCAGCCGCAGCAGCCAGGGCAGCGCGCCGATGTGGTCCTCGTGGCCGTGGGTGATCACCACGGCGTCGATGTCCTCGACCCGATCCTCCACCAATCGCAGATCGGGCAATATCAGGTCGACGCCGGGCTGGCCGTCCTCCGGGAACAGCACCCCGCAGTCGACCACCAGCAACCGACCGTCGAACTCGTAGACGGTCATGTTCCGGCCGATCTCGCCGATCCCGCCGAGCGCGACGACCCGCAGGGCGTCCTTGGCGGGCGGCCGCGGAGGGCGTTGGTCCGGCCGGGCGGCCGGTGCAGAGGATCCAGGACCGGCCGGCCTGCTCACAACAGGGGGCCGATCTCGTCGAGATCCTGGGCGATCAGTTCGGTCTGCCTGGCCGTGGCCGGGATTTGCGGCAGCCGGGGATCGCCGACGCCGAAGCCGCGCAGCCGGAGCGCCGCCTTGGCGAAGACCAGGCCGGAGCCGCCGCCGCACCGGGTCATCGCCCGGTGCGCGGGCATCAGGTCGTAGTGCAGCTTGCGGGCCTTGGCGTAATCGCCCGCCTCGGCCGCGTCCACCATCGCCCGCAGGTGCCCGCCGAGCACGTGCCCGATGATGCTGACCACGCCGACGCCGCCGACCGACAGCCAGGGCAGGTTCAACGGGTCGTCACCGGAGTAGTAGGCCAGATCGCTGCCGGCCATCACCTGCGAACCGGCGTACAGGTCGCCCTTGGCGTCCTTCACCGCGGTGATCCGCGGATGCTCGGCCAGCCGGAGCAGCGTGTCCGGGGCGATCGCGACGACGGCCCGCGGCGGGATGTCGTAGAGAATGATCGGCAGGTCGGAGGCGTCCGCGACGGCGGCGAAGTGGGCCAGCAGCCCGTCCTGCTGCGGTCGCGAGTAGTACGGGGTGACGACGAGAGCCCCGTGGGCCCCGGCCTTCTCCGCTGCCTTGGCCAGCTTCACCGAATGCGCGGTGTCATAGGTGCCGACCCCGGCGACGACGGTGGCCCGGTCGCCGACCGCGTCCACCACCGCGCGGACGATCATCTCCTTCTCCGCGTCGCTGGTGGTCGGCGACTCGCCGGTGGTGCCGTTCACCACCAGTCCGTTGTTGCCCTCGTCGACCAGTCGTTCGGCAAGCAGACCGGTGGCGTTCACGTCCAGTTCGCCGGTGGCGGTGAAGGGGGTGACCATGGCGGTCAGCACGGTGCCGAAGGGCCGGCCCGGCCGGCCCGCCGGTCCCGCGGAAAGCGTCGTCATACCTGGAAACCTACCGTCACCGAGGGTGCCGATTGTTCAGCACCCGGCGAACGGGACGTCAGAAGCCGCGCTGCAGTGTGCGCAGCTGACCGACCGCGGCCGGGTCGCCGTCGAACTGCAGCTCCACCGCGTCCCGGCCGGACAGCCAGAGCACGATCTCGCCGGGATCGCCGGTGAGGGTGACGACCGGGTCGCCGCTGCGCAGGGTGATCGGCTTCTGCCCGGGAATGCGGGCCTCGATGCCGACGTCGGCCTTGCGCAGGGCCAGCCTGGACATCCCGGAGCGAACCATCCTGGTCAGCTCCCGGGTGTCCGCCTCGTTCAGCTCACGGGGCCGCCATCCCGGCTGGCATCGGCGGACGTCCTCGTGGTGGATGAACATCTCGCCGCCGTTGAACATCTCGTCGATCGGCTTCCACCCGGTGGGGTTCCACCCCGGCGGGCCGGATCGGTAGGCCTGCACCAGCTCGTCCCAGGGCCGGGCGCGGTAGCCGTCGGCGGCCTTGTCGGTGAAGGTCTGCAGCGGCTTGACCTGGTTCCCGACGGCCCCGAGCGGGTCCCGCTCCCGGATCAGCAGGTGGATCAGCAGGTCAAGGGTCGTCCAGCCCTCGCACAGGGTGGGCTGGTCGGATCCGACCTGTTCGAACAGTTCGGCAAGGGCGGCACGTTCGGTGCGGGCAAGGCTCATTGCCGCCACAGTACGTGTGGCCATCCCGATCCGGCGGTTCCCGCGTCGGTCGAGCACGCGGCGAGCACCAACAGGTCAGTTGTCCGGGTTGACCTGGATCGTCGTGCCCGAGCCGTCGGGGTAGCCGACCCAGCCGAGGTACGGCAGGTCCGGCTCGAGGCCGGTTGCCGAGGCGGTGACGGTGAAGATCTGGCCGGTCCGCACCGTCTGGTTCGCCGGGCTGACGGTCAGCGGAGTGCCAGCCACGGGTCCGGTGGGCACGACGAAGGACCGCAGTTCGAACGGGGTCGACGTGGTGCCCGGAGCGTCGGCGAAGGCGCTCACCTGGACGATGTAGGTGCCCGCCGTCGGCGCCTCCAGATCCACCCGCTCGGTGGCGGTCGGGCCGTCGGACTGGCCGACGATCACTGCACCGGTCGACGTCTGCCGGGCCACGACCATGTCGATGTCGGCCCCGGCCGTGTCGTCGGTGACGTGGGTGGCGAACCGGGCCAACGGGGTGCCGGCGGGCACGGCGACCGTCCACTGCTGTAAGCTGCGCGGCGTACCGCCGGCCGACACTTCACCGGAGGCGACCTTCGCTGCGACCACGCCACCCGCGGTGATCGGGAACGGACCGGAGAATCCCGAGGTCACCTGCCAACTCGCGGTGGCCGTGCCGACGCCGTCCGGCTGCAGGGTGGCTGTCGAAGCCGAACTGGACAACTGCAACGGCTTGACCGCGATGGGGCTTCGGACCGTCGTGTTGGCTCCGTTCCAGGTGAGGAACCCCGTCGCGAAGTTGCCGAACGCCGCGGTGTTCCGGGTGAGGGTGACCCGGAACTGCTTGGTCTGGCCGGCGGCGTCGAAGTTCAGGATCGACGGCGACACGGTCACCCGGAAGCCCGGGACGGATGCGGTCGCCCGGTACAGGCCGGGGGTGATCGCGGTGACCTTGCGCGTGATCGTCCGCGCGGAGACGAGGTCGCCGACCGCGATCGACGGCGAGTTGAAGTTGCTGGGGTCGACCGCGGCGACGCCGGTTCCGGTGGCCAGGCCCAGACCTTCCAGGTATCCCAGCCAGTCGTCGTCGGACGAGTCGTAGACCAGAGCCGGGATGAGCATCCGACGGGCATCGACCTGGCCGGCGCCCTGTGCGAACGGGTCCGTGTTGGCCGTGCCGTCCGCCTTCTTCAGGTTGCCGGCGGTGGTCATCAGCGCCGACTTGATCGCCATCGGGGACCATGTCGGGTTGGCCTGGCCGATCAGCGCGGCCAGTCCCGCGATGTGCGGGGCGGCCATGGAGGTGCCGGACGCGAAGTTGAAGTCCCGGTTCGCGCCGCCGGCCGCGGGCGAGAAGGCGGCCAGGATGTCCACGCCGGGCGCCGCGATGTCCGGCTTGATCAGGTCGCCGTTCGAGGTCAGCGAGGGTCCCCGCGAGGAGAACCCGGCGATCTGCGGATACGGCGTGGCCTGCCCGGTCGTGTTGTCCGGCACCAGGGTGGCGGTGGCGCCGGCGGTCAGCGCATACGCCTTGATCGCCGGACCGCCCGGGACGTTGACGTGCACGGTCGGCACGGTGTGCGGGTCGGCGTTCACCGTGTTGTCGGTGAGATTGACCAGGACCATGCCGACCCCGCCGGCCCGCCGCACCTCGGCGGACTTGGCGACCCGGTCGACCACACCGCGGTCGCAGACCACGATCCGGCCGGCGACCACCGCGGGATCGAGGGTGCCGGGCGTGCACAGCGCCGCCTGGGCCGCGGTGGCCGGCGGGAGGGTCGCGCTCTGCGCCGCGATCAGCGGCAACGGTCCGAGCGATGACTGCACGGTGGTGGACGCGCCCACGAACCGGCCGCCGTTGCCCAGCTGCACCGTCGCCTCCCGCGGCGCCACGGTGCTGGCCGCCACCGTGGTCACCCACGGGGACGGGTGGTCGAGGGTGGAGGCGCCGGGTCCGCTGTTCCCGGCCGATGCGGCCACGAAGATGCCGGCCGAGGCCGCGGAGAGCATGGCCAGCTCCACCGGGTCGTCCGGGCTCGACTCGGAACTCGACCCGACCGAGTAATTGATCACGTCCACACCGTCGACGACGGCCTGGTCGAAGGCGGCGACCAGGTCGGATGTCAAGCCGCCGGCGGTGGCCGAGGTGGTCCGGTGCCATAGCGCCTTGTAGACGGCGATCGACGCGGCGGGCGCCACACCCGCGATGGTTCCGTAGTCCCGCCCGTCGACGGATGCCGGGACGTCCGGGTTGCCGGCAGCGGTCGAACCGGTGTGCGATCCGTGGCCGTCGACGTCACGCGGGGAGAGCAGGTCGTCGACGTTGGCGGGCGGCGTCGCCGCCAGGTAGCTGTCCGCAAAGAATCGGGCGCTGACTATCTTCGTCGAGCACAGGTCGGCGGTGAACTCCTCGCCGGCCTCGCACTGGCCGGTGAAGGTGCCACCATCGGCCTTCTGCATGACGATCTGGTCGCCGGCCCGGTAGGCCAGATTGGGGTCGTCGGGGTCCGGCTCGTCACCGAGCACCTGGCCCGCGAAGGAAGCGCTCTCCGGCCAGATCCCCGTGTCGATGACGCCGATGACGACCCCCTTGCCGGCCCCGGCGGCACCGCCGAACTCGTCGGTCCAAAGCCCGTCGTCCCCGGTGAGACCGAGGAAGTCGACCGAGTTGCGATCGTCGTCGGCCGTCACCCAGCGGTCCTTGGCGACCGACAGCACCTCGGGTTTGGCCGCGAGTTCCTGAGCCTGGCTGCTGCTCAGTTCGGCGGTGAAGCCGTTGAGCGCCACCGCGAACGACTCGGCCGGGGTGACCCCGACCGACTGCGCGACCGACGCCTGGTCGTCGGTGATCACCTGCGCGTACGCCTGCGCGGCCGGGCTGTCGGCCTCCAGGGTTCCGCCGGCGACCGGCTTGGTGGCCGGAATGTCACCCTCGCCGCCGGTGTAGGCGGCGACCGGCGGCTTGGCCAGGGTGACGATGTACTTACCGGAGGTCTCCGGAACCGGTAGCGCGTTCGACTCGCCGGGATCGCCCGTCGCGGTCGGAGCCGGCTCCGGGATCGGCTGGGTGTCGTCCGGCGCGGCGGCGGCGGGCGGCGCCAGCACGAGGGCGAGCGCAGTGACACCGGCTGTCACCAGCGATGCAACCCGGGTGGAGCCGCGACGCGTCCCTGACACTGGAACCATCACCATCTGACCTCTCGGTCGGGCCGGCGCCGCCGGTCGGCGGGCGGGGGGCTATCACCCACTGTGTGCGAACACTAGCCTTGTGTGATCGGAGTCGCGATGCGGAACCCGCAAGAGGTACGTCAAAGTGTTCGGCCCGGCGAACGGCGCCCGAGCAGCGCCGTCGGCCGAGTCGTCGGCCGCGTCGTCGGCAGTGTCGTCGGCAGTGTCGTCGGCAGTGTCGTCGGCAGCGTCGTCGTGCTGGCCGTCCTTACCGGATGCGCCGGATCCGGCTCCCCACCGGGCCCGACCTCAACTCCATCGACCTCAACTCCATCGACCTCGCCAGAGGGCAACGTGACCAGTTCAGAGCCCGGATCCCCGATCCCGTCCACCGGGCCGCCGCTGGGTTCGTCGGGGGGCGCGGTGGCCACTCTCCGGGGGACCGTGACCGAGGGGGTGGAGTCCGGTTGCATCGTGCTGGTCGACGACTCGGGCGCTGCTGTGGCCAACCTGCAGGGCTGGGATCTTCAGGCGCACCCGTTCGACTCGCGTGTCGAGGTCACCGGAATGTTCGAGACCGACATGATGACGACGTGCCAGCAGGGCACGCCGTTCCAGGTGCAGAGCGCGGTCGGGCTCTGAAGCCGGCCGGTGCCGCCCCGGATCACCCGTCGCCGACCAGCGGCGACGCGGCCACGGCGGTCCCGTCGGACAGTTCGCTGATCCGGAAGTCGGCGAACACGTTGGGCGCCAGCACCTGCAATTCCCGCAGCACCGCGACGGCCAGGGTCCGGATCTCCACGTCGGCCGCCTCGGTGGCACGCATGCCGATGAAGTGCCGCCAC
>DATDBV010000544.1:0-6199 GCA_036524715.1 Nakamurella sp.
CGCAGGATGGTGTGTAGATCACAGGTGTCCATCAGCTTCTTCTTGATCCCGGATGCCGTGACGCCGGTGTCGAACAGCACGCTGTTCGGAACGACCACGGCGCACCGGCCGCGCGGTTTCAGCTTCTCGAGGATCGTCACCAGGAACAGCCAGGTCGTTTCCGCCGCCTGCTGACCCTTGGGGAAGGTCGCGATGATCTCCTTGGTTTCGGCCCCGCCGAACGGTGGGTTCGTCAGAATGAGGTCGACCTGCGTTCTGGTCGATCCGTCGCGCAGGTATCGAAGCGCGTTCTCCATGACCAGGACGGGCTCATCGACACCGTGCAGCAGCAGGTTCATCGTTCCGAGGAGATACGGCAACGGCTTCTTCTCCACGCCCTGCACATTCTTGTGCAGGGCGCGCCGCTTGGCCACCGATGATGCCCGCGGCTCCAACTCGGTCAGTGCCTCGACCAGGAAGCCTCCCGTGCCGGCGGCCGGGTCCAGCACCTTCTCCCCCTGCTTGGGCGCCGATCTTTGGACCATGAACCGGATCAAGGGCCTGGGTGTGTAGAACTCTCCGGAATCACCAGCAGCGTCGCGCATCTCGCGCAGCATGGACTCGTAAAGGAACGCCATCGTGTGGATGTCGTCGGATGAATTGAAATGAATCTGATCCAGGCTATCGACGAGCAGCCGCAGTTGGGCTCCCGACCGCATCCGGTTGTCCATGCCGTTGAAGATGGCCTTGACTACATCGGCCTGGCTCCGGGTGGCGGCCGTGCCGGCGAGGTTCCGCAGTCCCGGCAGGAGATCACCGTTGACGAAGTCGATCAGGTCGGAACCTGTCAGCTTGCGGTTGCCGGCCCACGTCCGCCAGCGCCACTGTTTTGGGATGACCGGGCTGAAGTCCGAATCGGTGATCTCCCGGCTGTCCTCCAGGTCGTCGAAAGCCTTCAGGAAGAGCAGCCAGGCCAACTGAGGGATGCGGTCCAGGTCGCCGTTGAGACCCGCGTCCACGCGCATGATGTCGCGCGCTCTCTTGATGATCGCCGCAAGTCTTTGCGCCGTGGTCAGTTCGGGCTTGGGCTTCCTCGGTCGTGGTGGCATCAGCTGTCCTTTCCTTCGGCGGCCTGACGCGCTTGCAGCCAGAGATCGGCGACGATTCGTCCTGCCTCATTCGCCGTGATCCCGGTCAGTCCGGCGCTCGCCGCCAGCGCGCGGAAAGGCGCACCCCATCCGACCGGTGGCGGTCCTATTTCGGTTGGCACAGAAGATGTTCCGCGTACCGTGAAGACTCGTCGGACCACGGCGTACAACCGCTCGTCACCGACCAATCCGTCGTCAACCAATAGGACGACATCAACCAGATCCTTGACCCGGGTCGATTCGCCGGTGGTATAGCTCCTGGTCAGCGCGTGCAGCTTCTCGGCACATTGTTGCCGCAGATCGGTCGTGACGATGGACCTGGGCGTCGCGCCGTGCGGCGCCGCGGTCCCCACCGGCAGGGTCAGCGTCGTGAGGTCGACAAGCTCCTCGGGTCGCTCGACGAGATCGAGGCGGAGTGTGACGAAGGACTTGCCGGCGAGCTGCGCATCGATCGAGAACCGCCAGGCCGGCCGACCATAGGCATCTTCGGCCAACGGCCTTCCGGGCCCGACGAGGAAGCGGAACTGATCTCCGTCGACATCCACGCCGAGTGCATCGATGAGGCTCTCCCGCACGAGAGCCACGTCCCCGCTGGTTGAGGTCCGCCGCCGCACGGCCAGATCGAGATCAATGGTCGCGCGGGCGAATCCGGGTCGTCGTAACTCCACCGCGAAGCCGCCCTTGAGCACCCATTCGTCAGGTCGGCTCGCGGTGAGTCGGTGCAGCACACGAATGAACACGTGTCGCCGCCGGACCCATCCGAGCTCACGCCCGCTCTCCGCGGCCACCGCTCGCAGGCGATCCTCGAGTGAGCGCCGGTACGCCATCGGGCTCGGCGATGTCATCTGCGTTCCGCCAAGGCGGCCAGGGCTCGTTCCACGCCCAGTTCGGCTCGAGACCCCAGGGATGCGGCTGCGTCGCGTAGCCCGCGGGCATCGACCTCACCCCGCACGATCAGGTCGGCGACGGCACCATCGACTAGGCCCTGATCACCGGCGACTCCGGCGACATCCACCACGCTGCGGACCGGGGTGGTCATCCGGAAGCCACCGTGATCCTCGATATCCGCAAATGACAGGTCACCTCGATGAGCGACCAGCGCCGAGTCCGTTCGACGGAATGACTTGGGCACCGTCACATGCAGCCGGTCCGGGTTTGCGTCGCCCAGCTCGTGCCACGCCAAGGCACTGAGATGGCTGATAACCGCAGCGCCACCGCTCCAGACGGTCCATCGGACGAACGAGTCGTCATCGTCAGTTGGCCACTCTGGGATGCGGAAGAGGCCACGATCGACGCGCTGCCAGTTCCCGTGATCCACGTGGAACTTCTGCGCCTGATAGCTATAGCCGACCGAGACCGCTTGCGCCGCGGTGAAGTACCCGGCCTGATCTGCGGCGACTGCCATGATGGCTCTCCGCAGCTGCTGACGATCCCCCGGCACCCCCTCACTCTAGCAGCTGACTTACTCAACCAATACTTTAGTTTTGCGTCTCATGCTGCGCAGAACTCAAGTTGTCGTTAGCAATTCAGGATGCCTCGTAGAGCCGACGAGTCAGCTCGTCCAACGCTGCCCGCATCGCGCCCGGTCCTCCGAACCGGGAGGCGATCTCGACCACGCTGCCCTCGTCCGACAGTGGCGGTACCGCCAAGATCCGCGGGTCCAGGTCACCCGGCCCATGCTCGGCGTACTTGTCCAGGATCATCTCCAGGATCCGCCGAGCCTCGGGGGCGAATCCGTTCAGGAACGCCTGCTGCGACCTGGTGAACTGAGCCAATCGATCGGACCTGGAGCGCAGTGGCATCCCGTACGCCAGCCGGAGCAGGACGTCGAGTGGATCCGCATCGGCGTAGCCGAGCCGCTGCGCCAGTTCCTCCATCGTGAACGGCAGGTGCGCGGCCAGCGCGTCGACCAATGCCCGCCGACTGACGGCATCTGCCCATTGTCGGCGCAGATCGCCGGCGTCCAGGCCGAGTTCCAGGATCTGCTGCTTCGCCCACGACTCGATCCGGATCGCGCGCAGCCGGAAATTGGAATCCGGCTCGACGACGTAGAGGTACTCACCCAGGACGGTGACGTCGATCCCCCGCACCACATGCTTGCTCCCGCGGTCGTTGATCTCGTCCTCGGTGCCGTCGTCATCGACGATGCAGCCGTCACCCGGGTCCGGGAATCCGGGGGCGTCGATCACCCCGCCCGCTTCGACCTCGAATCCGCCCGCCGGCTCTGCGACCTCGGGCTCCTCGTTGCCATCCACCTCGTCGATGATCTCGATCGGCTCGCCGGCGGGGTCCTCGTCGGCTTCCGTCGTGGTCGTGGTGTTGCGCACCGGCAGTCCGTCGAACGACGCATCGGCGAACAGCCCAGTGACGCCGGTGAAGTCGACGATCGTGAAGAACTCCTTGCCCTGTTCCTCCGCCAGCCGGGTGCCGCGCCCGACCATCTGCTTGAACCTGGTCATCGAACGGACGGGGGTGAAGAAGACGACGTTGCGCACCGTCGAAGCGTCGACGCCCGTGGTGAGCATGTCCGAACTCGAGACCACGACGGGTACCGGCTCGAAGGCGTTCTGGAACCGGCCGAGCAGCACCCTTCCCCGCTCACCCTCGTCCGAGGTGATGCGCACCGCCCACTCTGAATCGAATTCCACCATCAGATCGGGGTTCAGGTTGCCGATCGCCTCGGCAAAGCGGGCCGCATGGTCCTGGTCGACGCAGAACACGATCGTCTTGGCCATCCGATGGGTGCTCGCCAGGTGGCGGGACAGCCATCCGGCGGCCTCCTCCGTCCGAGCCGGAATCACCAACTTTCGCTCCAGTTGGCGGGGCTTGTAGGTCTTCGCCGGCACGACGACCCCCTCGTCGTCCACGGTGCCCTGCTCGATGGTGACCCCGTCGAGGTCGGTGGACAGCAGCACCCGGGCGACTTCGAAGGGCGCCAGGAATCCGTCCTCAATGCCTTGCTTCAACGAGTACTGATAGGTCGGCTCCCCGAAGTACTCGAAGGTGTCCGCCTCCGCATCGGCCCTCGGCGTGGCGGTCAGGCCCAAGTGAATGGCGCCGGTGAAATGGTCCAGGATCTCCCGCCATTGGGAGTTCGCGGCTGCGCTTCCTCGATGACACTCGTCGATGACGACCAGGTCGAACCAGGTCGGCTCGTACTGGGCGAACAGCTCACCCGAGTCCAGCGCCTGATAGGACGAGAAGTTGATCCGGGCCTGGGTCTGGGTGCCGCCGCCGCGCACCCGGACGGCGTCCTCCTCCCCGAAGATCGGCCGGAACTCACGGACCATCGGATCGTTCACCAACACATCGCGGTCGGCGAGGTACAGCACCCGAGGCCGCGGATCCGGCGCGGCGGCGCCTCTTGGCCAGTGAGCGGCCCAGAGCGAATGGACCAGCTGTGCGGACAGGAAAGACTTGCCGGTCCCGGTGGCGAGCACGGTCAACAGGCGGCGATGGCCCGAGGCGATCGCCTGAAGCAGTCGCTGGATCGCGACATGCTGGTAATACCGGAGTTCCTTGACGCTCGACCCGGCCAGGACGTCGCGACTGTAGGGGACCTCGAACAGTCGAACGCCGAGCTCATTGAGCTGGCGGATGCCGCGGTAGTTCTGCCAGAGCTCCAGCGGGGTCCTGAATCGATCGACCTCGTGCTGGGTGCCGGCCGCCAGATCTACCTCGATGATCCGCCGGCCGTTGGTGGCATACACCAACGGCAGATCCAGCAGTCTCCCGTACTCCTTGACCTGCTGAACGCCGGTGCGTTCGTCCCGGACGGTTCGCTTGACCTCGACGACCGAGATCGGATGCCCAGTCGCAGATGCGCCGGGCTGATGGAGCAGCGCGAGGTCGGCATGCAGACGCTCGCCCTTGCGGATCCGCCCATTGGCGACCATCCGGCGCCCGGCCGTGATCGGCAGCTCGCGCGTGACGGCGCTCGGCCCCCAATCGCTGCGATCCAGCGCGGGCAGCACGAGGTCGCGAATCGTCCGCTCTTCGCTGATCGACAACTGTGCCCCCTTGGACGCGATCCAAGTCGGCCGAGACAATCGCACCCGGTACAACCAGGGCACTTTCAGACAGCGACCACCTCGACCAACTCGTCCGCGCCGACCAGGTCGGCGGCGTTCCGGGTGTACAGGCGCGCCCCGTGCGCGTGCGCGGTGGCGGCAATCAGCAGTTCCATCGCCCGGGCCCGGGGTCGCCGACCGGCCGCGACGACAGCAGCCGCCAACTGGCCATAGCTGGCGGCGGCGGCTTCGTCGATCGGCAAGGCGTCGAAACGTTGCTGAAGAATCGACAGGCGTCGCAGCCGCTCGGCCCGCACTGCGGCCTCGGTGGTGACGAGCACGCCGAAATGGAGCTCGGCCAGGGTTGCGGCGCTGATCGCCAGCTCGCCCTCCAGCGGCCCAACGTCGTCCGCGATCACCACGCTGGTATCCAGGACCGCCCTCATCGGGTCGCCCACGGGTCGCCGATCCCCTGATCGATCAGATCACGGTCGTGCGCCCAATCGGGGTCCGCGGGGCCGGCGAACAGGTCCTCGACTTCCGCCCACGAACGCCATTGCCGGGTCCCGGCTCGGACGAGGCGGGCCGCTGCGCGGCCGGCCACTGTAATGGTGACCTCCTCGCCGGCCTCGACCCGGCGCACCAGGTCGGATGCCTGCTGACGGAGCTCACGGAGGCCGACTGTCGTCATTCCCGCAAGGTAGCACATGTGCTACCGGTTCGGAACGGGGCGACGGCATGCGGTGCGGCGATTGCCGCCGTGCGCCCTGCAACTCGACGGGTGGAACAGCTCGCCGCACCAAGGCCGCGGAAGATCAGCAGGCCACACACCGGCCGAACATCCGCAGTGTCACGCAGCGCCGCCCAACGACGCCCCGCGCAGCCGACCCACGACCTGCCTCGGCCCGTGCTGCGGAAGATCCGCAGGCCACACGCCGGCCGATGTTCCGCGGCCGACACGACGCGGGCCGCCGGCACGACGCGGGCCGCGCGGGGCCGACACGACGCGGGGCCCGCTCCCCCGCCCGCCCACGCCATCGAGTGTGCACAACACGCCCTTAT
>DATDBV010000545.1:0-2385 GCA_036524715.1 Nakamurella sp.
GCGAAGCTGGTCGGCGCGCACACCATCATCGCCGTCGACACGGACAAGCGAAAGCTGGAGTGGGCCAAGGAGTTCGGCGCCACCCACACGGTGCATCCGGACGACGGGGACGTCGTCGAGCAGATCCAGGACGCCACCGGCGGTTTCGGCGTCGACGTGGCCATCGACGCGGTCGGCCGGCCGGAGACCTGGCAGCAGGCGTTCTACGGCCGCGATCTGGCCGGCACGGTGGTGCTGGTCGGCGTGCCGACGCCGACCATGCAACTGGAGATGCCGCTGCTGGACTTCTTCGGCCGCGGCGGCTCGCTCAAGTCGGCCTGGTACGGGGACTGCCTGCCCAGCCGCGACTTCCCGGTGCTGAGCGACCTGTTCCTGCAGGGTCGGCTGCCGCTGGACAAGTTCGTCACCGAGACGATCGGCATTGCCGACATCGAGGCCGCGTTCGACAAGATGCACGACGGTGACGTGCTGCGGTCGGTGGTCGTGCTGTAGACCTACTCCTGTCCGCACCAGGCCGCCTGGAGTGCCGACCACGTCGTCGCGTCCACCTGCTGCGTGACCGGCAGACCGCGATCGGATTGGAAACGGCCGACGGCGGCGGCGGTCTCGGCGGTGTAGGTACCCCAACGGCCGGGGTCGCCGATGCTCGGGTCGGCGTTGATGCTGCCGACGTTGTAGTCCAGCCCGGCACCGAGCACGCGCTGCAGCTCTCCGACCCAGACGTCCTGCTGGCCGACCGTGGTGACGGGAACCAGAGCGGCGGCCGTGGCCGGGCACAGGCAGGCGCGGAAGGTGCCGACCGCGGCCGGATCGGCGACCTTGACGAACGCGTCGGCCGGGCTCGACAACCGGGCCGGGCAGGCGTCGGCGACCGACGCGTACGGCCCGGCGTAGAGCACCAGGACGTTGCGCTGGTTGGTGAAGATCTCGCACGAGCTGGATGTCTCGGTCCACTTGACGTCGGCCGGCAGCGTGCCCGTCGCTCGCAGCGCGGCCACCCGGGCGGTGAACGCCGGCTGGTCGAGCTCGGACGCGACCTGCACGATATAGCCACTGCCGCAGGCGATGTCGGCGCGCGGACCACCCATCGGGTCCACGCTCACGGTGGTGGTCAGCACGGTGGTGGTGGCCGCGGTGGTCGGCGGCGTGGTCGGGCCCGGGTCATTCTTGCTCCCGGGCGGCGCGACCGCCGCCGGCATCGTCGGCGCCCCGGCCGATTCGGTGCCCGTGCCAGGTCCTCCGGTGACGCCCCCGGAGGCTCCGGTGGACGCCCGGACGGCGACCGCACCCCCATCGCCGCCCACCGGCCGGATCATGAACCACACGCCCACGCCGGCCACCAGCAGGACGGCCACCGCGAGCACGACAAGGGCCGCGGGGCCCCGTCCCCGACGACGCGACCCGGGCGGCGGCAACGGCTGCGGAGCCGTCTGCGCGGGCACCGGGTACGTGCCGGTGGGCGCCCAGTTCGACCCGCTTCCGGGCCCGGTGAGCACGGTCGGATCGGCGGGGCCCACTCCCGGCGGCTTCACCAGGTTGACGCGCTGGGTGGGAGCCGCGACCGGCGTCCCGCAGTTGACGCAGAACCGGCCAGCCTGGTCCCGCGCGCCGCACCGTGCACAATCCGCCATCTCGCACTCCCTCAGCTCTGCTCAGCCCGCGCAGTCCGCCGCGGTCAGCGCCGACCACGTCGCGGCGGTGAGCCGACCGTCGACCGGCAGCGACTTCCCGGACTGCAGAGCCCGGACCGCCTGCTCGGTGTCGGCGTCGAAGACCCCGGTTCCGTCGCCCGCGTAGAAGCCCAACCGCTGCAGCGCGTACTGCGCCTCGGTGACGTACGGTCCCTCGGATCCACTGCCGAGGTCGGGCGGCTGACCGGGCGGCGGGCACAGGCAGCTCACGGCGCGATCGGTCACGGCCGGGTCGGCGACCTTGACGTAGGCGTCCCGGGTGCCGGCGAACCGCGCCGCGCAGGCGTCGCTCACCGTCGGGTACGAGCCCAGGTAGAGGACGTAGGCCGACTGCGAACGGAAGTTCAGGCAGGAAGACCCGGAGATCAGAAACTTCGCGGCCGGATACTTCGCCCCGAGCCCGATGGCCGCGCTTTCGAAGTCGCTCCGGTTCAGCGCGGAGGCCAGCACGACGACGTGGCTGTGGTCGCAGTCGACGTCGTGCCGGACCACTCCGGCGATGGACTCGGGTCGGGGCGCGGTCGCCGGCGGTGTCGTCGCGGCGATCACCGTCGAAGTGAGCGGCGCAGCGGCCGGCGGGGGCGTGGCCGTCACGGTCGCGGTGACGATCACCGCGGACGGACCGGCGGGGGACGTCGCCGTCGACGCCGGGGCGGCGGGCACCTGCACCTCCTTGCCCGGGCGGGATCCCACC
>DATDBV010000546.1:0-8111 GCA_036524715.1 Nakamurella sp.
AAGATCACCAGCTCTGTGCGGTTCGGGGCGGCGACTCCGACCACCCGCCGCAGCGTCCCGGGGGCCAGCTGACGGTGCACGACCGAGCTGTCCTGATGCATCGTGCGCCACCGATTGGCTCCGGTCATGCCGGGACGGGTCATGGCTCTCTCCTCGGTGCCGACTCCTCACTGCAACGCTTGCAACAATGTCGGTGACCGTCGGCATCCCCGGCGGTTGGGTCGAGGGCGATCGGGAGGCACTCGAGTCGGCCGAGCTTGCGAGGCCGCCATCGAGCACGGGAGGACCGGGCGCAGGTGCTCTCACCCGGGCAGTGGGGTACGCGAGGCCTGAGTCACAGCATGCGTGGCGCTACGTGATGGCGCTATCATGTGTGGTATGGCAGGGAAGACAAGCACCATCAGAGTGAGCCGGGCGACCCACGACCTGCTGGCTGAGCAGGCACGGGCGGACGGAGTGTCCTTGGCATCCCTGCTCGCCAAGATCGCAAACCAACGTCGACGCGAGATGATCCTGCGCTCTGAGCGGGAGGCCAGTCGGATCGACGAAGAGAATGCCAACGCGCAGCGCGAGATCGATGAATGGGAGTCAACGCTCGGTGACGGCCTTGACTGATTCCCCATCCCGCGGCGAGGTCTGGCTTGTTGCGCTGGGCGCGGGGCGCGGCGGGGAGCCGGGCAAGACCCGCCCGGCTGTAGTCGTGTCCACAGACGAACTGAGCACTGGCGCTCCGGAGGAGCTAATCGTCGTCGTCCCGGTGTCGAGTTCGCTGGCACCATCAGCGATTCGGATCGACATGCCGTCGGCGGCCGGTGTCGAACGTCCGAGCCGCGCAATCTGTCGGGCCATCAGGGCCGTCGTGGGTTCGCGGTTCGTGCGCCGCATCGGAAGTGTCGACCAGACGACAATGCACCGAATCGAGACGGCGCTGGTCCTGATTCTGGAACTGGACAAATCGACCGCCACAGACTGAGTCCATCGAGCCGACAATGACGGGCGACGACACGCGGACGCGGTCGACGCGCAGGTCGGCCGCACGGGTTGCGCCGGGTGCCTTCGCCGCGCCATCCGGTTACGCCGGCTGTTCCTCCTCTGTCGTGAGTTTCAGGACGACCCGACCCACTCGTCGGAGCCCCGATTCGACGGCGTCGATTCGGTCCTGCTGTCCTGCGCGATGATCGGCGCGACCGTGATGCCGCACGCGGTGTACGCGCACTCGGCGCTCACCCGGGACGGTAAGCGCGACCCCCGCCGGCGCACCCCGGCGACGCTGCCGCGCACCACACGGATCGACGTCGTCACCGCCATGCTCTTCGCCGGAACGATCAACATCGCGATGCTGCTGCTGGCGGCGTCCGCGCTGGCCGGCCGGGCCGACGTGACGAGCTTCGAGGACGCCCATCGGGCGGCGAGCGACCTGCTCGGCCCGACGATCGGGATTCTGCTTGCCGCCGGCCTGCTTGCCGCCGGCCTGGCCTCGACGTCGGTGGGACGCTACGCGGGCGGCGTCATCATGGAGGGCCAGTTCCGGCGCCGGTGGTAGGCGCTCGCCCGGCGAACGGTCACCCTGCTCCCCGCCCTGCTCCTCCTCGCCGCCGGTGCCGATCCGACCGCCACGCTGGTGGTCTCACAAGTGGTGCTGTCCTTCGGATTGCCGTTCGTGCTCGTCCCACTGGTCAAGTACACCTCCGAGAAATCCCCATGGGTGCCGAGGTGAACACTCGGTTCATCACCTCGCCGGGCGGGGAGTCGCCGGTGGGATCGCCGTCCTCAACCTGTTCCTGATCTACGCGACGCTCACCGCGGCCTGATCGGCGTCGCTCCGGATCTGCCAGTAAAGGTCGATGTCCCAGCCGTGAAAAATGGGGTGGGCTGCCCGCCGACGCCGTTGCTGATTCTCCGGTTAGCCGCGCGCCGCCAGCACCACGTTGTCGATCAGCCGGACCCCGCCGATCATGGCGGCAACCGCGAGGACGGCCGGGCCGGCCATCAGCACCTGGACCGGCAGGAACGTGTCGGCGTCCACCAACTCCAGGTATTCGACGTCGATGGCGTTGTCGGACAGCACCTTCCGGGCGGCCCGCACGACCGACCCGGCGTCGACGATGCCGCCGCCGACCGCCAACTCGGCCGTCCGCAGAGCCTCGGAGATGTGCGCCGCCCGGGCGCGGTCGAACGGGCTCAGCCGGCGGTTGCGGCTGGACATGGCCAACCCGTCGGCTTCGCGGACGGTTGGCACCACCACGACCTCGGTGGGGATGTTCAGGTCGGCCACCATCGCCTGGACCACCCGCACCTGCTGGGCGTCCTTCTGCCCAAAATAGGCGCGGTCGGGAAACGCCATGCCGAACAGCTTGCTCACCACGGTGCTGACGCCCTGGAAATGCCCGACGCCGCGGTGCGCCCCCTCCAAACCCTCGACGATCGCGCCGTGCAGGGTGACGGTGGCGCTGAACCCGGGCGGGTAGACCTCCCGCACGCCGGGCGCGAACAGCAGGTCGACGCCGACCGACGCGGCCAGGTCCGCGTCCTTGCGCTCGTCCCGGGGGTAGGCGGCCAGGTCGGTGGGGTCGTTGAACTGGGTGGGGTTGACGAAGATCGACATCACCACCGCGTCGTTCTCCGCCCGGGCCCGGCGGGCCAGCTCAAGATGACCCTCGTGCAACGCGCCCATGGTGGGCACCAGCCCGACCGACCCCACTGCCCGGAAGGGCCGCAGTGCGGCCCGCAGATCGTGGACGGTCCGAACGGTTTTCATCGCTGGTCGGACTCCTCCGTGGGGTCGGGAGTGCGTCGTTCATGGCCGGGGCCGGGCCCGACCGGCGGAGGGTATCGCGTCCGTGGCCGGGGCGCCGCGGGCGACCACGCTCAGGCGCTCGGTGGCCGCCACCAGCGCGTCGAGCAGCTCCAGGAGTGCAGGCGTCCGTTCGGCCACCGCCGCCCGATGCCCGGCCACCGTCCCCCGGTCCCCGCGGGCAACCGGACCGGTCAGGGCGGCGGGCCCGAAGTGGCCCCAGTTCTCCAGCGCCGCCCGGGCGAGCGGCAGTAGCATCGCACGGTCCAGTCCGGCGGTGGCCAGCAGCTCGGCGGCCGCCGCCTCGACCGTGACCAGGTAGTTCGCCGCAATCGACGCCGCGGCGTGATAGGCGACGCGGTCGACGCCGGCCACCCGGACGGGCCGGAGCCCCACCGTCGCCGCCATCGACTCCGCCAGCGCGACCGCCCGCGAAGTCGACCCGTCGACCGCCGCCCACACCCCGCTGAAGTCGGCGCCGGCGGGGGTCACGGTCATCAGCGGGTGGACGCTGAACGCCTCGCGGTCGCCGAGCGCGTCCAGGCCGGACGCGCCCGAGCAGTGACCGATCAGCGCCGCCGGGTCGATCACCTGGGCCGCGGCGCCGATGGCGTCATCGGGCACGCACAACAGGACGACCGCGTCACCGGCGCCGGGGTAGCCGCGGCCGTACGGCCCGGACACCGGTACTCCCGCCGCGCGCAGGGCCCCGGCCAGGGCGGTCCCCATCCGGCCCGCCCCGACGATCGCGAACGGCAGCGGCAGGTCGTGGGATTCGTTCAGCGCTGGCCCGGTCCGTACTGGCCGGGCGGCGGCTGCTGGTACCCCGGCGGGGGCATGTCGCGGCGCTGATCATCGGGCCGGTATCCCGGTGGCGGCTGCTGGTACCCCGGCGGGGGCGGCTGGTAGCCGGGCGGCGCTCCGCCCTGGTGACCCCCACCCTGCTGTTGCGGCGGCTGCTCGTCGGTGTCGGCGTCGGGTTCGGGTTCGGGTCGCTTGGCGGTGGAGATCGCCGGGCGCTCGGGCGGTGCCACCTCCCGGTAACTGGCGAGCCTGGCTGCTTCCTGATCCGCGATCGTCACCGCGGCCTCCCGCTCCACCCGCGCCACGGCGGCGGCGACCTCCTGGGCCGACGTGCCCTCGAACCAGTCGGCCACGTCGTCGTCAATGTCGCCGGGCCGGCTGCGGGGCTCGGCGTCGTCGGCCGGCGGCTCGTACCGGAAGACGCCGTCGTCGCCCTTGGTGCCGAGCATCCGAGCGAAGCCCTCGAGGGACTTGTTGAAGTCGCTGGGGATCAGCCAGACCTTGTTCGCGTCACCCTGAGCCATCTGCGGTAGGGTCTGCAGGTATTGGTAGGCCAGCAGTTCCGGCGTCGGCTTGGCCTGTTTGACGGCTGCGAAGACCTTTTCGATGGCCTTGGCCTGACCCTGGGCCTGCAGGTAACGGGCCGCCCGCTCGCCCTGGGCCCGCAGAATGCGGGACTGTCGCTCGCCCTCGGCGGACAGGATCGCCGCCTGCTTGGCGCCCTCGGCGGACAGCACCGCGGCCTGCTTCTGCCCCTCGGCGGTCTTGATCGACGACTCGCGCTGACCCTCGGAGTTCAGGATCATCGCCCGCTTGTCGCGGTCGGCGCGCATCTGCTTCTCCATCGCCTCCTGGATGGACGGCGGCGGGTCGATCGCCTTGAGTTCGACCCGGGCGACCCGGATGCCCCACTTGCCGGTGGCCTCGTCCAGCACCCCGCGCAGCTGCCCGTTGATGGAGTCGCGGCTGGTCAGCGTCTGTTCCAGATTCATCCCGCCGACCACGTTGCGCAGCGTGGTGGTGGTCAACTGCTCGACGGCGACGATGTAGTTGGCGATCTCGTACACCGCGGCCCGCGGGTCGGTCACCTGGAAATAGACGACGGTGTCGATGGAGACGGTCAGGTTGTCCTCGGTGATCACCGGCTGCGGCGGGAACGAGACCACCTGCTCGCGCAGGTCGATCCGGGCCCGGATCCGATCCAGGAACGGGATGAGCCAGACCAGCCCCGCGCTGCCGGTCTTGTTGTACCGACCGAGCCGTTCGATCACCGCGGCCTGCGCCTGCGGGATCACCTTGACCGACCGGACGAGCACGACGACGACCAGGATCGCGACGACGATCGCGACGATCAGTGCAATATCCACGGATTCATGCCCCCCAGATGACGACCGCGGTGGCACCGCGGACCTCGACGACGGTGACGGATGTCCCGGGCGGTAGCGCGCGGTGCCCGTCCAGACTCACCGCGGACCAGACCTCACCGCCGATCTTCACCTGGCCGCCGTCGGCGTCCACGGTGGACACCACGGTGGCCTTGGACCCGATGATGGCCTCGATGCCGGTGCGGGTCTGCGACGGCTGGTAGTACTTGCGCAGCAGCATCGGTCGCAGGCCCAGCACCAGCGCGACCGACGACAGCGCGAACACCAACACCTGTAACCAGAGCAGGTCCGGGAAGAAGGCCGCGAATCCGGCGGTGATCAGTGCCCCGCCACCGAGCATCAGCAGGACGAATTCGGCGCCCAGGACCTCGGCGATGGACAGCAGAATGCCGCCGACGAGCCAGATCCATGCGGACATGACCCCATCCTGCCAGAGCGGACGTCGATCACCCGGTGGTCGACGGGTCTCGGCCCGGGCACGGGACGGGCACGAATCGGCATCCGCGGACGACCCGGGTGAGTGACCTTCGGTCGGGGAACGCTCACCGCGAGTAGTGTCTGGCCCGGTTCACGGCGGCGCGGCCGGTTCGGTGGCGCCACTGGCCTGACAGCAGCACCCAGACGGCCGAGCTTGCGAGGCCGCCGATCCGGCACGATCGAAGGAGGGTCCGTGGCAACAACCGAGCGGGACGCCGAATCGGGCGTCGAACTGATCCGCAACAACCCCGACCAGCCGCCGGTGGCGGTCCGGGGACGCACGCCGATGAAGCCGGCGGCCAGGGTCGTCTTCGCGATCATCGGTCTGCTCGGCGCCCTGGGCTGGACGATGATCGCGATCGTCCGGGGCGAGTCGGTGAACGCCATCTGGTTCGTGATCGCGGCGGTCTGCACGTACGTCATCGCTTTCCGCTTCTACGCGCGGCTGATCGAGTACAAGATCGTCAAGCCGCGGGACGACAGGGCCACTCCCGCGGAGATCTACAGCAACGGCAAGGATTTCGATCCCACCGACCGCCGGGTGCTGTTCGGCCACCACTTCGCGGCGATCGCCGGCGCCGGTCCGCTGGTCGGACCGGTGCTGGCCGCGCAGATGGGGTACCTGCCGGGGACGATGTGGATCATCATCGGAGTGGTGCTGGCCGGCGGCGTCCAGGACTACCTGGTGTTGTGGCTGTCCACCCGGCGGCACGGTCGCAGCCTGGGTCAGATGGCCCGCGACGAGCTCGGCACCTTCGGCGGCATCGCGGCGCTGATCGCGGTGTTCGTCATCATGATCATCCTGATCGCGGTTCTGGCGCTGGTCGTGGTCAACGCGCTGGCCGAAAGCCCGTGGGGCGTGTTCTCGCTGGCGATGACGATCCCGATCGCCCTGTTCATGGGTTTCTACCTGCGGTACCTACGACCCGGAAGAATTTCCGAGGTATCCCTGATCGGCGTCGCCCTGCTGCTGCTGGCCATCATCTCCGGCGGGTGGGTCGCCGAGACCGAATGGGGCCAGAGCTGGTTCACCCTGTCCAAGGTGACGCTGGCCTGGGCGATCATCATCTACGGCTTCGCCGCCTCGGTCCTGCCGGTGTGGATGTTGCTGGCGCCCCGCGACTACCTGTCCACCTTCATGAAGGTGGGCACGATCGTGCTGCTGGCCGTTGGCATCCTGATCGCCCAGCCGACGGTGCAGATGCCGGCGGTCACCTCGTTCGCGATCGACGGCACCGGCCCGGCCTTCGCCGGCGCGCTGTTCCCGTTCCTGTTCATCACGATCGCCTGCGGCGCGCTTTCCGGTTTCCACGCATTGATCTGTTCGGGCACGACACCGAAGATGGTGGAGAACGAGAGCCAGATCAGGATGATCGGCTACGGCGGCATGCTGACCGAGTCGTTCGTGGCGATCATGGCGCTGGTCACCGCGGTGATCCTGGACCAGCACCTGTACTTCGTGATGAACGCGCCGGCCGGGCTGACCGGCGGGACCGCGGAGACCGCCGCGATCTACGTCAACAGCCTCGGCCTGACCAGCCCGAACATCACGCCCGACCTGATCAACCAGGCGGCCGTCGACGTCGGCGAGCACTCGATCATCTCCCGCACCGGCGGCGCACCCACCCTGGCGTTCGGCATGTCCGAGGTGCTGCACACCGCGCTCTGGGGTCTGGGCGGCAAGGCGTTCTGGTACCACTTCGCGATCATGTTCGAGGCGCTGTTCATCCTGACCACGGTGGACGCCGGCACCCGCGTCGCGCGGTTCATGCTCTCCGATTCGCTGGGCAACATCCCCGGGCTGCGCAAGTTCCGTGACCCGTCGTGGCGAATCGGCGCCTGGTTCTGCTCCGCGGCCGTTGTGCTGGCCTGGGGCATGATCCTGCTGATGGGCGTCACCGACCCGCTGGGCGGCATCAACACGCTCTTCCCGTTGTTCGGCATCGCCAATCAGTTGCTGGCCGCGATCGCGCTGACCGTGGTGTTCACCGTGCTGATCAAGAAGCAGCAGTACAAGTGGTGCTGGATCCCGGGCGTCCCGCTGGTCTGGGACCTCACGGTGACCCTCACCGCGTCCTGGCAGAAGATCTTCTCCTCGGTGCCGGCGATCGGATACTGGGCGCAGCACAACGCGTTCAAGACGGCGCAGGAATCAGGTGACGAGTCCTTCGGCACCGCGTCCTCGCCGGCGGCGATCGCGGCGGTGGTCCGCAACACCTTTATCCAGGGCACATTGTCGATCATCTTCGCGACGCTGGTGATCCTGGTGGTGATCGCGGCGGCGGTCGTCTGCATCCGCTCGATCCGGGCCGGTGGGCTCCCGACCACCGAGGAGCCCGACCAGCCGTCGCACACCTTCGCGCCGCGCAGTTTCCTTGCCACCCCGGTGGAGAAACGGATCGCGGCCGAGTGGGCGAAGGAGCACCCGCTGGTCGGGATCGGGCATCGAGGTCACCATTGACCACCCTGACGACGGCGTGGCGCGGGTTGCGCTGGTGGTTCGGCTCGGTACTCGGCGACACCGCCTACGCGCGGTACGTCGAGCACCTGGGCCGGCACCATCCGGACGCACCCGTGCCCAGCGAGCGGGAGTACTGGCGGCAGCGGTACGCCGAGCAGGACGCCAATCCGGGCGCCCGCTGCTGCTAGCG
>DATDBV010000547.1:0-2739 GCA_036524715.1 Nakamurella sp.
CGGATCACGGCCACCGCCGGCCTGGAACTGAAGGTCACGCTGCGCAACGGCGAGCAGTTGCTGCTCGCCGTGATCATCCCGTTGGTGGCGTTGGTCGGCGGGACCATGGTTACCGTGATCGACCTGCCGGAGCCGCGGATCGATGCGGTGCTGCCCGGAGTCGTCGTGCTCGCCGTCTTCTCGTCGGCGTTCACGTCGCAGGCGATCACCACCGGCTTCGACCGCCGCTACGGCGTCCTCAAGCGCCTCGCCGCGGCGGGGGTCGGCCGGGCGCAACTGCTGGCCGGCAAGTGCCTGGCCACGCTGGTGGTCATCGCCGGTCAGCTGATCGTGCTCGGCATCACCGCCGCGTTCCTGGGTTGGCGCCCTCACGGCAACCCGTTCTGGGCACTGCTGGTGGTGCTCCTCGGCGCTGCCGCCTGCGTCGGGCTGGCGCTGCTGCTCGGCGGCACCCTCCGCGCCGAGGCCGTGCTGGCCGTGGCGAACCTGATCTGGCTGGTGTTCGTGGCCGTCGGCGGGGTGATCGTGCCGCTGGACCGCGGTCCCGGCGCGCTGCGGGCGATCGGCGAGCTCACCCCGCCGGGCGCGATGTCCCAGGCGCTGCGCGCGGCCATGGACGGGGCGGTCCCCTCGGCTACATCACTGTTGGTGTTGCTGGCCTGGGTGCTGATCGGCTGGGCCGCGACCGTACGGTGGTTCCGATGGCAATGAACTCCCCGACGAACACCGGGCACGCCGCGCTCTGGTGGCGGCGCGCCCCCTCCCACCAGCTGCAGAAGGCCTTCGCCTGGGCCGCGGTGCTGACCAACGGGCTGATCGCGGTGACCGGCGCGACCGTCCGGGTCACCGGGTCCGGGCTGGGCTGCCCCACCTGGCCCGAGTGCCATCCCGGGTCGCTCATCCCGGTCAGCCGGGAGGACCTGTCCCCCATCCACCAGGCCATCGAGTTCGGCAACCGGACGCTGACCGGGCTGGTCCTGCTGGCCTCACTCGGACTGTTCGTGGTGCTCTGGCGAGCCCGTCCGCAGCGGCCCGGCCTGGTCAAGCTGTCCGCGGCGCTGCCCGCCGGGGTGTTGTTCCAAGCGGTCTGGGGTGGCCTGACGGTGCTCACCGGTCTGGCCTGGTGGACCGTCGCCCCGCACATGCTGGTGTCGCTCGTCCTGCTGTTCGTGGCGATCATGGTGCTGGTCCGGCTGGACGAGACCGACGACCCGGCGACGCCGGTCGTGCCGCGCCCGCTGCAGGTGCTGACCTGGGTGACCGTCGTGGTGCTCGGCGCGCTGTGTGTCGCCGGCACCCTGGTCACCGCCGCCGGGCCGCACGGCGGCGACGACGCGACGCCCCGCCTGGATCTGTCGGTGCGGGGCCTGGCCCAGCTGCACGCGGACCTGATGTTCGCCTACCTGGGCCTGCTGGTCGCCATGACCGTCGGGTACCTGGCGGTCAAGGCGCCCAGGCGGTTGATGGTCCGGGCCTACGTGCTGATCGGGGTGACGGCCGGTCAGGGCCTGATCGGCCTGGTGCAGTACGCCACCGGCGTGCCCGAGGTGCTGGTGGTGGCGCACGTGCTCGGCGCCACCCTGCTGGTCGCCGCGGCCGCCGCGGTGGCCATGGCCACCCGCGACCGCGGTCACCGCCGGACGATCGAGAGCACCGCCGACGCGTCGGAAACAGTACGCAGCGCGGCCTCCTCGACCGGCTGAAGCCGTCCGGCCCCCCGCCCGAACCGAACCACGCGCCGCCACCGCGACGTTTCTTCGTCCGGTTCGGGCACCCAGGTGGGCACCGGAGCGGCGGCGAACACCACCCGCCCCCGGCCGAGCCGCCGACGCCGATGGGCTTGCCGGATGCGCTCGGTCATCGCGCCGATCCCCTTCGATGCCCGCTGCCGCCACGACTCACATGTGGCCCAGCCCCGGGGCGGGGGCACTGGCCAGGATCTCCTCGTAACGGGCCTGCCGGACCTCGTTGACCAGCGACCGGGCCTCCTCGCGGTCGCGGACCACCTTGGACACCACGACGGTGGCGAAGATGGAGCTCAGGATGCCCATGCCGAGCATCCACTGCTCCTGCACGGTGACGTTCAGCAGCCAGATGTTGGCCAGGTTCCACACGCCGGTGGCGGCCAGGAACGCCACAGCGGCACCGAAGAACGCGCCGGTGTGGGTGTTGACGACCTTGGGACCGTTGTTGGTGTTGTTGGCCATGACGACGAACCTCTCTGTGCGGACGGCAGCGCGCAGCGCGCAGCCAGGGGTGGGGGTCACGCAGCGGGTCGGCCGATGCGTGCGGGATCGACGGTGGACCCGGATCGGGCACCGTTGTCAGGAAGAAATGCCGGCCGGGATCAGCCGTCGCGGGTACGGCGGCGGGCCTGTCGGACCGGGGCCGCCGCCCGGCGGTGCTTGGTGCTGACGACGGCCTTGGCCAGGCTGTGCCGCCGGCCGTCGAGCTGGTGCACCCGGAGCACCTGTTCGAGCTTCGTGTGCCGGATGCGCGACGCCTGCTTGCTGATGCCCTGGGCGTCACCGATCTCGGAATAGCTGGTCTGTGGAAGTGAGGATCGCAACGAGTGCACGGCCTGCCCCTCGATGATGTCGAGGACCAGGCGGGCGCGGGAGATCAGCCGAATCTTGGTCAGCTCGAACTCCTCCTCGCTGTCGGGCTCGTCCGGGAGTACCGCGGCGTCCGCCAGCAAGGTTGCGATGTAGTCGTACATCTCACCGAGTTCCACGCGAC
>DATDBV010000548.1:0-8976 GCA_036524715.1 Nakamurella sp.
CCGACCGGTCCGGCAACACCGCCCCGGACCCGCAGGCCGCCGCCCGCGCGCCGCTGCGAACGCATCCGCATCGCGACCGAAGCAGGCCGGTCCTGGTCCGGGCCGCTTACCTGCCCCAGCCCGAGCACGCCGAGGCACTGGCGCTCGGCCTGCTCGATGCCACGGTTCACCGCGAACACGTGGACTACCGGCGCGAGTTGCAGGACGCATTGGAGCGCCTGACCATCTGGTCCGGCGACGCCGTGGTGATCGTGCCACTGGACCTGGCCGGGATGCTCGAGTTCGCCCGCCGCGACGGCCTCGACCCGACGACCCGGTCCACTCGGCTCGCCTACAGCGACTCGCTCCTCGGCGACGGGCGAGACATCCCCTGGCCGCCCGAGCGCAACGCGCCGTGCTGGTGCGGATCCGGCCGCAAGTACAAGAAATGCTGCGGTACACCGGGTTTCGCGGCCATCCAGGTCGATCCGGCCTCGCTGGTGCTGAAAGTCGAGCTGGACAACGTCGATCCGCCGGTGTGGCGGCGGATCGCGGTCCCGTCGAACACCCCGCTCGACGAACTGCACCTGCTGATCCAGCGTGCGGTGGGCTGGCAGGACGACCATCCGTACGGGTTCGAAACCGCAACGACGCGTTTCATCGACGCCCGGTTCGGGTCGGAGGACCCGTCGCCCGACGAGGAACGGCTGGTCTCCATCGCGAACGAGGTCGGGGATCGCTTCACCTACGTCTACGACTTCGGTGACTACTGGGCGCACACCGTCACCCTCGAGGAGATCCGCGAGGCCGGCGAGGTGAACGAGCCGAGGACCCTAGACGGCGCGGGCGCCTGTCCGCCGGAGGACTCCGGCGGGGTGGGTCGATACACCCACCTGTTGGAGGCCCTGGCCGACCCGACGCACGCCGATCACGAAGAGGCGATCGAGTGGTTCGGGGAGTCCTTCGATCCCACCCGCTACGAACCACCTGTCGCACGCTGAGATTCGTTGACTCGGCTGCCCCCGGGGCACCCGCCGTCACGCTGATCATCTCGGCGAATGTGCGCCCGATTTGCCGGGTTCAGTGCCGAGTTGATCAGCCCGGCCCGCGCAAGCGCAGGGCCGTCCGCCCACGCGTGGCTTGTCCGGGCCGGCGGCCGGACTCAGCTCGTGACGTCCTTGCCCCCGAAACGCGCCCACGCGGCCGCCAGGAAGATCGCGGTGTACACCAGCGCGCTGACGATCCCGGGCGCGATCTGATCGGTGGCGATCGGATCGCGGAGCAGATCGCCGAAGCTGAGCCAGTAGTGGGTCGGTAGGTAGGGGTGGATCGCGGAGAGCTGGCTGATCGAGTCGAGGATCTGGCTGATCACGGCGAGCCCGACGACCCCGATGGTCGCCCCGATGGGTTGTTCGGTGAGGGTGGAGATGAACAGGCCGATGGCACCCAACGCGGCCAGGCAGACGAACAGGTATCCGCACACCAACAGGAGCCGCCACAGCCCGACGCCGGTGGAGACCTGCGTCCCGGACAGCAGGGTCACCGGTCCGGCCCCGAACAGGGCGAACCCGAGGATCACCCCCACCACTGCGATCAACAGCACCGCGAACGCCGTGGAGACCAGCAACGCCAGGTACTTGACGGCCAGCAACCGCGACCGCCGGACCGGGGTGGCCAGCAGGTAGCGCAGCGTCCCGACATTGGCCTCCCCCGCGATCGTGTCGCCGGAGATGACGGCGACCGCCATCGGCAGGAACAACGGCAGCTCGACGGTCAGCGCGGCCAGCCCCACGAACAGGCCGTTGTTCGTCGCCTGACCGATGAATCCGCCCTCCCCGCCACCACCATCGCCGCTGTACTTGACGGCAAACCCGATGATGATCGGCACCGCGGCCAGCACGCCGAGGCCCGCGATGTTGCGCCTGCGGCCGAAGATCAGCCGCAGCTCCGATAGCAGGAACCGCGGCGACGGGCCGCGGGTGACCGCGCCCGGCCTCGTCAACTCAGCCGCTGACACCGAATCCCTCCCCCGTCAATGTCACGAACACATCCTCCAGATTCACCGGCACCGGGCCGAACGCCCGCACCGGAACCCCGTCCCGAACCAACGTCTCGATGATCGCGGTCGGCGCCGCGTCCCCCAGCTCCGCCGTCACCTCGCCGACCCCCGTCACGATGTCGGCCAGCCCGAGCCGGGCCAGGCCGGCCGCCGCGTCGGCGACGCGATCCGTCTCGACCCGGATCCGGACGGCAGCCCTGTTCCGCAGGTCGCTCAGCCTGGACTGCGCGACCAGTTTGCCGATATGCATGACCCCGACGTGGCTGCAGATCTGCTCGACCTCGGACAGCAGATGCGTCGAGAGCAGGACGGTGACCCCTGATTCGGCGAGATCGCTGATCAGCGACCGGACCTCCCGGGTGCCCTGCGGATCGAGCCCATTCGTGGGTTCGTCCAGGATCAGCAACTCGCGGGGTTGCAGCAGAGCGGCGGCGATGCCCAGCCGCTGCCGCATCCCCAGTGAGTAATTCCGGTACCGCTTGGTGGCGGCCGCGGACAACCCCACCCGGTCGATGGCGGTGGCGATCCGCCGCGCGGCGGTCGCGGGGTCGGCGGTCCGGTCCGCCGCGTCCAGCCGTCGCAGGTTGTCCCGACCCGACAGGTAGGGGTGGAAGGCGGGCCCCTCGACCAGGGCGCCGACCCGCGGCAGCACCCGCTGCGAGTCCTGGGGGATCGACCCGCCCAGCAGCGTATGGCTACCCGAGGTGGGCCGGACCAGGCCGAGCAGCATCCGGATGGTGGTGGTCTTGCCGGAGCCGTTCGGCCCGAGAAAGCCGTAGACGGCGCCCGCGGGGACGGCCAGGTCGATGTGATCGACGGCGACCTGGCCACCCCGGAACTGCTTCGTCAGTCCGGTCGAGGTGACCGCCAGTCCCTCCCCGCCCGCGTCCGGCGGCGCGAGCGGGGCGATCGACGGATCCGCCACCGCGCTGATCGGCGACGTCACTGCGCGGCAGCCGCGTACAGCGCGTCCGGGCCGACCGCACCGCCGAATATCCGGCCGTCGTCGGTGATCAGGACGGTGAACAACGTCGAGGTCAGCAGCCGCCCACTCCCCCAGTCACCGCTGACCTGCGGCAACGTGCCCAGCACCGACTGCAGCTCCCCGGCCACGGAGGCTCCCGACCCGGTGCCGTCCGTCGACGGTCCGGTCGGGTCGGCGGGATCGGCGGGATCGACCGGGGGCAGCGTGGCCACCAGCACCGACGTCCACCCCGTGCCGACGACCGTGGGTTCGGTCCCTGTTCCGGCAGCGTCGTCCTCGGCACCGACCGGCGGCGTGGTCGGCGCGACGTGATCGGGTGTGCCCTCACCCAGGGTCGAGTCCGTGACCGTCGCGCCGGGCGGCGGCGAGAATTGGAACTGTTCCGGTCCCGGGGTATCGAAGCTGATCTGGCTGAAGCCGACCTCGAACGCCGGTTCCGTGCCGTCCTTGGCGATCACCCGCACCCGGAGCGGGATGTGCTGCTCCGCGTCGATGGCGATCCGGACCTGGCCGATCAGCGAGGCGGCGTCCTTCGGTGCGAGGACCAACTCGTAGGCGGCCCGGTCGGCGACCTCGGCCGTCCCGTCGGTGGTCACGATGGTGGTCGGGTCGATGGCGGCCAGGGCCGCGTCCGCCGCCTGCTGGGGCGTCATCGCCAGCGCGGATTCCGGCGCCGCTTCCGGCACGTCGGACGTGCCTTCGGTCCCGTCCGGGCGGGTCGGGATCTGGTAGTGGGTGGCGGCGTTGTCGGCGCTCGACCAGGTCCAGACGTCCGACCCGTTCCGGACGATGTCGGATTCACCCAGGGTGCCGAGCAGGGCGAGCCGCTGCTGGTCCTCGCCGGCGTACCAGACCCGCAGGGTGTGCGTGCCGGACACCAGCGAGGTGAAATCGGCGCTGCCCCGGCCGCCCATGCCGATCGGCAGGTCGGGCAACCCGAGGTCCGCGGTCTGCACGATGGTGCCGGACAGCGCGGTCACGCTCGCGGTCTGCACGTCGACCAGCAGTTCCGCGGCGCTGCGCGGCGGGAGGGTGGGGCTGGCGTCGGCGGTGGCCGCGGTCAGGCCGGCCGCGGCAATGACGACGGCGACGACGGCGCCCGGCACCGCCCAGCGCATCGCCGGGTGGCTGGTGGTCAAACTCATAGGTCATCATCCTTGCGTGCTCGTGGTGCCGCGGCGCGCATCGGCGCCGCCGACGTCCATACTCTGCCCAGGATGCTGAGAGCAGCTTGAGAGCGGGCGGGACGGACAACACCCACGATGCGGGTACTGGTGGTCGAGGACGAGCAGCGGATGGCGCGCGCCCTGCAGAAGGGCCTCCAGGCCGAGGGTTTCGCGGTCGATGTGGTGCACGACGGTGCGGCCGGCCTGGAATCGGCCAGGCTCGGGCGCTACGACGCGGTCATCCTGGACGTCATGTTGCCCCGCCTGTCCGGCTACCAGGTGGTCCGGACGCTGCGCACCGAACGCAACTGGGTGCCGGTGCTGATGCTGTCCGCCAAGGACGGCGAGTACGACCAGGCGGACGGGCTCGACGTCGGCGCGGACGACTATCTGACCAAGCCGTTCAGTTACGTGGTGCTGGTGGCCCGGCTTCGGGCTCTGCTGCGCCGCGGCGCGCCGGAGCGCCCGGCGATGCTCTCGGCCGGCGACCTGGTGCTCGATCCCGCGGCGCGCCAGGTGACCCGCGGGGACACCCGGATCGAGTTGACGGCGCGCGAGTTCTCCCTGCTCGAATACCTGATGCGGCACGCCGGTGAGGTGGTCGGCCGGTTCGAGCTGATGGAACACGTCTGGCAGGCGTACGGCGCGAGCGAGGCCAATGTCGTCGAGGTCTACATCGGCTACCTGCGCCGCAAGGTCGATGCCCCGTTCGGCCGCCGGTCGGTCACCACGGTGCGCGGCGCCGGGTACCGGCTGGAATCCGACGGCGGTTGACCCATGTCGGATGACCCGCCGGACGCACCGGCAGCGCCGCCCGCCGGCGGTTCCCCACGCGGTGTCGGCCTGCGCGGCCGGCTGGTGCTGTTGACGACGGTCGGCTTGGCCGTTGGCCTGATCGTCGGCGGTGTCGTGCTCACCGTCGTGTTACGGATCGGTCTGGAGCGGGCCGTTGACGCCGGCATCGAGCAGACCGCCCAGGAGGTGGTCCAGCTGATCGCTGCCGACCGGCTGCCCGACCCGGTGGTGACCGGGGGAACGACGGTGGTTCAGGTGCTCGACGACGCGGGACGGGTGTTGGCCGCCACCCCCGGCGCCGATCGGCTGGTGGCCGCGCTGCCACCCGATCAGCTGCAGGAGGCTCGAGCCGGGCCGATCACGTTGTCGGGAAGCGCCTTCGGCGTGCTGGGTTGGGTCAGGGTGGTCGCCCGCACCGCCGAGAGTGGGGGTGCGCCCGGCACGGTGCTCGTCGCCACTCCGTCATCGGACATCGACGATGCCGTTCGGGTGGTGCGGCTGTCGTTGCTCGTCGGCTTCGCGGTGTTGCTGGCCGTGCTGGCCGCGGTGGCCTGGAAATTGGTCGGCGCGACCCTACGGCCGGTCGAGGCGCTCCGCGTCGGAGCGGAACGGATCACCGGCAATCATTCCGCCGAGACCCTGCCACTGCCGAACTCCGCCGACGAGATCCGCCGGCTCGCCGAGACTCTGAACGACATGTTGGGCAGGCTGGAGGCCTCCCGGTTGCGTCAGCGGGCGTTCGTCGCCGATGCCGCGCACGAACTCCGCTCGCCGCTGGCAAGCCTGCGCACCCAACTGGACGTGGCCATCGCGACCGGCGACCACGCCGACACCGCCGACCTACTGGCCGAGGTGGAACGGCTGACCCGGCTCGTCAACGATCTGCTGCTGCTGGCCAGGGTGGACGACGCCGCACCCCCACCCCGCGAACTCGTCGATCTCGCCGAACTGGCCACCGGTGTCGCGGATCGTTATGCGGCACAACCCATTCCGGTGTCAGTCAGCGCCGTGCCGACACCGCCGATCTCGGCCGATCCGCGGGCGGTGCAGCGGGTGTTGGCCAACGTTCTGGACAACGCCGTCCGACACGCCCGGTCGACGGTCGGCGTCACGGTGCGACCCTCGGGCGACGGCGGCGCGCTGGTCGTGGTGTCCGACGACGGGCCAGGCATCCCCGCCGACGAGCGGGAACGGGTCTTCGAGCGGTTCGCCCGACTGCAGGACGCGCGCGACCGGGACAGCGGCGGCACCGGTCTCGGCCTGGCGATCGTCCGGGAACTCGTCAGCCAACAGGGCGGGCGGGTCCGGCTGCTCGACGCGGCCGGGGGCGCACCCGGGTTGCGGGTGGAGCTGTGGTTCCCGGCAACCTAGTGCCGGAACGGTGACGTCCACTCGGGCGCCTGCTGTCTTCAGCCGGCGATGCTGAACGCCACGGCCTGATCGGCACCGATCACGGCGAGCAACGGAAGGTCCCTGTCGGCGATCTGGCCGATCACGTTCACGGTCGGGTCCGGTGGTAGATCGGTCGTGGTGATGGCGATCTCGCCGTCAGATACACGGGCAGCGACCTGGACATCGCCACGATCTGCGCATGGTCGATTCCGAAGTCGATCCGCAGGCCGTACACGCCCCACCCGCGCAGCTCCCCCACCGAGGAGCATCGAGTCCCAGCGCCTGCAGTGTGCGGCCCGAGATGTCCGCGACGAGGGCCAACTGGTTCCGGTGGGCGATGGACGCCAGCCGGCGGAGCAGCCGGGGCAGAGCGGACGGGTCGTCCTCGGGGATGTGCAGCGAGGTGAAGAGCCGGTCGAATCCCTGGTCGTGCGCCTCGGCGCAGGTCTGCTCTGCGGCGGCAAGGTCCGCCACGTAGACCGAGATGCCATACATGGCTCAACCTCTCGAATGGGCATGGCTCCGCCTGGCGACCCGTTCGCGACGGTTCGCCAGGCGGAGCAGTGGTGGACGGGGTGTTCGGCTCGCGTCAGGCGGTGTGCTGGTGCGACCCGGCCAGCACGGGGATCTGATCGGCCGGGTCTTGCGTTCCGGCCGGCACCTCGTCGGCGGGCACCAGCCCGGCATCGATGGTGTCATCGGTGTTCAGGTGGACGAGCCGGTCGCGGGAGAACCCGAAGAACCAGGTGACGACGAACCCGACGAGGTAGGCGACGATCAGTCCGCAGGCGTAGCCCAGGGCGGCGACGCCCCATCCGTGGCTTCCGTCGAGCAGCGGGAACAGGGACAGGTCGCTGGCGCCGATGGCGATGGCGCCGACCGTGTAGCCGAGCTGATCGAACAGGCCGATGACTGCACCGCCGAACGCGCCGCCGATGCAGGCGGTAATGAACGGCCGGCCCAGCGGGAGGGTGACACCGTAGATCAGCGGCTCCCCGACGCCCAGGAACCCGGCGGGCAGGGCACCCTTGATGGTGCGTCCGATGCTGGTGTTGCGACGGAGCCGGAAGAAGACGGCGATCGCGGCGCCGATCTGCCCGGCACCGCCCATGGCCAGCACGGGCAGCAGGATGGTGTACCCGACCTGCTCGATCAGCGTGGTGTGGATGGGCGTGAGCGTCTGGTGCAGACCGGTCATCACCAGCGGCAGGAACAACCCGCCGAGGACGAACCCGGCGAACACCCCGGTCGTGGTCAGCAGCCAGGTCGCGGCGACACCGATCTGCACGGATACCCAGCCGGCGGCCGGCATGAGCAGGAACAACGTGGCGACGCCGGTGATCAGCACGGTGAGGGTGGGCACGATGAACAGAGCCAGCACGTCGGGAGCCCACCTGCGGGCCCACCTCTCGATGTACGCCCCCAGGATCGCGGCGGCCATGGCCCCCAGGACACCACCCTGTCCGGGGGCGAGTTGCTGTCCCCACACCACGATCTTGGCCACGCCGGGCGCGACGATGATCGCCCCGATGACGCCACCGATGATCGGCGTGCCGCCGAATTCCTTGGCCGCGTTCATCGCCACGAACACCGCCAGCAGTGCGAAGAACCCGGTGGACATCACGCCGAGGATCGGGGACAGGTTGGCCAGCCAGGGGACCGAGCCGGTGGTCGCCAGGTTGGTGAGGATGCCGTTGATCCCGGCGATCAGGCCGCACGCGATCAGCGCGGGGATCAGCGGGACGAAGATGTTGGAGATGCGGCGCAAGGCGTTCTTGACCGGGGTGTTGTTGCGCTGCTTGTTCTGCTGCCGGATCGCCGCACCCCTATCCGCCAGCGCGGCGGCCGTGGATGTCCGCGAACCCGCGGACCTTGCGGCGTTGATGGCCGCCTCCAGGTCGATGGCCACCCGGTCGACCAGGCCCGGGCCCAGCACGATCTGGCAGTTGTCGCCGGGCAGCGCGGCCAGCACGCCGTCGACGGCGCGCAGCGCGGCGATGTCGACCCGGTCCTGGTCGCGAACCCCGACACGCAGTCGGGTCATGCAGTTCTCGACGTCGACGATGTTGTCGGCGCCCCCCAGACCAATGAGCAATTGGTCTGCGATGAGTCGTGAGTCGGCCATGCGACTGATGTCCTTTCGGGCAAGTGGATGAGTCCGGGTCCGGCGGCAGGAGAAGTGCAGCGGCCCGACCGAGTGGAGTTTTCTTTCAGCGCGCGTTCGCTGGAGTTGATACTAGTTTTCATCATGACAGGAGTCAAGAGGCAATTTGTTTCAGCCGCTTGGCTGGTTGACGAGCCGAAGCGACCGTCAGCCCGGCCAGGAGAAGAGCACGCCGCCGGCCTCGATGGTGTGCGTGGTCGCGAGTGCGGGCACCGCTCCCGGGGGGCCCTGCAGGACGATCACGGGGCAGATGTCCGAATAGCCGTGCTCGGCGACCGCCCGTGGATCGAACCGGACCACCGGGTCGCCGGCCCGAACGGTCGAGCCTTCGGTGGCCAGCACCTGGAAACCCTCGCCGTTCATCCGGACCGTGTCGATGCCGATGTGCACCAGGATCCCGGTGCCTACCTCGGACTGGATGACATAGGCATGGGGC
>DATDBV010000549.1:0-3355 GCA_036524715.1 Nakamurella sp.
GTCCCGCGCGCCGTGGACCAGGTCCGGGCGGGTGGCCAGCACCGCGCCGACGGTGAAGCCGGTGATCATCGCCTCGCCGAAGCCGATCAGCATGTGCACCCCGATCACGGCCACCGCGACGGTGCCGACCGACGCCCCGCCGGTCCCGCCGGCCGTGTAGTACAGGGTGAACACCAGGGAGGCGGCGACGACCCCGCACCAGGCCGCGCCGCCAGCAGCCAGGGTGACCCCGGCTCTCGACCGCGGCAGCACTTTGCGCAGCAGCAGGAAGATGCCGTAGCCCACGAAACAGGTCGTGTAGCCCATCAGGATGATGTTCAGCCCCAGCGTAGTGAGGCCGCCGTCGGCGAAGACCAGCGCCTGCACGATGAACACCACGGACATGACCAGGCTGCCGACCCAGGGGCCGACCAGCACCGCGGCCAGGCAGCCGCCGAGCAGGTGGCCGCTGGTGCCGCCGGCCACCGGGAAGTTCAGCATCTGCGCGGCGAAGATGAACGCGGCGACGAGTCCGGCCAACGGCAACTGCCGATCGTCCAGCGAATCGCCCGCCTTCTTGATCGACACCGCGATGAGGCCGACGGCGACGACGCCGCCGACGATCGACGTCGGTGCGTTGATGAATCCGTCGGGGATGTGCATCGGGCCTCCTGGGCACTTGGTGGTGCCTGCGATTCGGAGCCGCGCCCTGGCCCGGATGGTCTCGGCAGGCCGCGATGACCCGTTGATGGTAGTCCCATACCTGACTATCGGTTCAGACGTTCCCATATCGCGGACGAATTCCCCGTCCGACGGGCGAGCGCCCGCCGGACCGGCCGGGCTGACACACTGGACCTTGTGAACGGATCGCCCGACGGCGCCACCGCGGGCATCGCGCACGCCCTCGGCGCCGCCAATCCGGAGGCGATCGACGACTGGGCCGAGCTGTTCCAAGCACTGTCCGATTCGAACCGGCTCCGCATCCTGCTGGCCGTGCACCATGCGCCGGGCATGAACGTGACGGACCTGGCCGACGCGGTCGGCATGACCGCGAACGCCACCTCGCATGCGCTCGCGGCGCTGCGGGTGCGGGGGATCGTCCGGGCGGAGCGCTCCGGCCGTGAGCGTCGATGGAGCATCGCAAGCGCAGAGATCCACGATCTGCTGCACCAGGTCGGCGCGACCCACTCACCGTTGCACCCCGAGCACTGAGGTCGGACCTCGGCGCCGGCCAAACCCTGGATGTGACGACGGTCCGCACCCATCCGGACACCGAACGACACCGAACACCTTCCGGGCAGAGCCGGTCCCCGACCGCGGCCGAGGGGTCCGTCGGTCGGGGCCGGCCGGGACATCACTCGAACCAGATGGCTTGAATGCCGCCGAAGACTTGCTCGAAGTCGATGCCGCTCTCGGAATTGCAGGCTGCCGCGACGGCGGTGTGCCGATCCGGGCTGATGGTCAGGAATGACATGTGGCCCGCCCAACCCCCGGCATGGCTGATTGCACCTTCGGGGGTGACGAGGACTCCCGCCCCATACCGCACGCCTGGTGCCTGCTCGTCGCGGACGGCGCCGGCGGTGATCGCCGCCAACAGCCGCGGACCGCCGAGTTGCCCGGTGGCGTAGTTGTCCGCCCATTTGACCAGTTCGGTCGGCGTGCTGAAGATCGAGCCGTCCCCGAGCTGTTCCCAGCGGGCCTGCATCGGGGTGATCGTGCCGTTGATCGTCCAGTGGCCGGTGGCCACGTCCGGGCCCGTCAAGTTCGGCGACATCACCATGTTCAGCCCGAGCGGGGTGAACACCCGGTCGGTGAGCACGTCGGGTAGCGAACGGCCGGCCGCGACCGCGACGACCTCCGCCAGCAGCACGTAGTTCGAGTTCGAGTAGTCGAACTCGGTGCCCGGTTCTGCCGAAAGCTCGGTGACGCCGGCGATGGCATCGAGAGCGTCCTGCTGGGTGGTCGGCTGGGCCAGGAAGATGCGCTTGGCGAGCAGGAGGTCCACGAAGTCGGGGATACCGCTGGTGTGATGGATCAACTGATCGACGGTGACCCGCTGCGCCCAGCCCGGCAGTCCACGCAGGTACTTCGACACCGGATCGGACAGCTGCAGCAGACCGTCAAAGGACAGCAACAGCACCGCTGTGGCGGTGAACTGCTTGGCCACCGAGGCGATGTCGAACCGGGTGATGGTGGTCAGCGGGGTTCCGTCGGCCAGGTTGGCCAGGCCGCGAGCGCCCGCCCAGACGACCCGGCCGTCGATCGCCACCGCGGCCGAACAACCAGGTTGGTCGGCGGTCAGTTGCTGGGCGAGGAGGGCGTCGCTTCGGGCCGCCTGATCGGCCACCGCGATCGAACTCGGCAGCGTCGCGCTGTCGCCGCCCGGCGAGCCGGTACAGCCGACAAGGATTGCGGTCACGGTGATCACAAGGATCGCCCGCGCGGTCGGCCACCGAAGGATGCCCCGCATGCTGCCTGCAGTGGAACGCCTTTCGCCGAGGCGGCGGGTTGACGGGTGATTGACCATGATCGACTCCGCTACTCGCCCGAGCCGGGGAGGGCGCCGGTGAGCACAGGAGGACCGGACCGAAGCGATCCGGTGACGGCGGAACCCGATGGCTCAGTCCCGTCCCAGCCGCGCATCACGGCGAGCAGGTCCATCGCCATCTGGTCGAGATCGGGTCCGGGATCGCCGGGCACCAGGACGACGATGGCGACCTGCCGTTCGGGGTTGACCAGCAGGACGGTGACGTAGCCGGGCAGGCCGCCGTGGTGGCCGACCACTCCGCCCGTCTCGTTCCACCGGTACTCCACGATCTCGGTGCCCAGCCCGTAGCCGCCGGCGACCGGAATGGTCAGGTCGACGGTGGACCCGGCGTCCAGGACCTTGCCGCCGTAGAGCCGGTATCCCCAGCGGGCCAGGGTGGCCGCGTCCGCGGCGATGCCACCGGCCGCGCCGGCCGCGCTGGCCACGGCCCGGTTGGGCAGGAACATGCCGTCCGCCACGACGAGGGGTGTCCCGGTCAGGTTCGGCGCGGCGACCGGTGCCGTCGGCACCTCGGCGTCCTGCACCACGATCCGTCCACCCAGACCCGACAGCAGGTCACGTCGCACCGCCGCGGCGTAGCTCCGACCGGTGACCTCCTCGATCAGCAGCCCGAGGATCAGGTAGTTGCTGTTGCTGTACGACCAGACCGGGGGACCGGGTTGGCCCAGCGGGTCGGTCACGAACTCCAGAGCCTGCGCGGCGGTCCAGGAGTAGGTCGGATTGGCATCCTGGGCCTTGATGAAGTCCGTGGTGATGAAGTCGGGGATGCCGCTGGTGTGCGACAGTAGTTGCCGCACAGTGGGTTCGCGGTCCAGCAGCGGATGATCA
>DATDBV010000550.1:0-12492 GCA_036524715.1 Nakamurella sp.
GCCGTCACGGATCCCTGAGCTGGCCCGACGCCAGGATGGGCTCATCACGCGATCCCAGGCGATCGCGGCCGGTTTGACCAGTACCCAGGTCAACGGACACCTCCGGATCGGCCGATGGGTCCGGGTCCTGCCGGAGGTCTATTCGACCGACCGGGCGGCCATCGGACCGATACCGTTCACACGGGCAGTGTCTCTGTGGGCCGGCCCCGACTCGGTGATCGAGGATGAAGCCGCCTTGATCTGGCAGGGCCGGTTCGATAGTCCGTTGACGCAGGTCACGGTCTCGTGCGGGTGCAACCTGCGGGCGCCCGAGGCGGCGTGGCCGATCCGGGTCCGTCGGCACGTCGTGCACGAATTCTGGCGGGTGCACTGGAACAACATCGTGACCGTCCGGAGCGAGTTCGCAATCGCCCAGCTCTTGCCGGAGATGGGTCCGGCGCTGCTCGATGACGCTGTCCGGCGACGGTGGGTCACGGTCGACACGGTGGCCGAGGTTCACCGCTGCCTGTGCCCGGGTCGCGGATCGGCAATCCGGTCGGTGATCCTCACCGCGGCCGAGGGCGGGGCGATCTCCGAGGCCGAACGGATCCTGCACCGCCACCTTCACGCAGCGGGGATTCGCGGCTGGCGGGCGAACGCTTCTGCTCGGCTGGGGTCGGTGAATCGGACCGGCGACGTCGTGTTCGAGGAGATTCGCCTGTTGGTCGGGGTAGACGGGTTCGCGTTCCACACGGACCACGAGCGGTACCAAAGTGACCGGCTGCGGCAGAACGAATTCGCCGTCGCCGGCTGGACCGTCCTGCGGTTCACCTGGTGGACCCTGACCAAGGAGCCCGAACGAGCCGTGCAGGACATCCAGGCCACCATCGCCCGCCTCCGTGGCAGGTGAGATCCACACCAGCAGCCGAAGAACGCTTCCGTTGTGGATGTCGGCGACCGGGCCGGCGGGCGTCACACGTGATCCGGACGGGACCCGGCGCGGCCCGTCCCCAGATCCACACCAGCAGCCGAAGAAGGCTGCCTTTGTGGATGTCGGCGCTCCGGCCCGGCTCCGGCGCCGCACCGGCCGCTCCGGCGCCGCCCGGCGCCCCCCGGAGCACCCTGACCGCCCGGTTCACCCGACGGGCGGCCATCGCGTCGGTCACCTTCCGGAGCCGGGTCGGCCCACCCGCGCCCGCAGGCCAGCGTGCACAGCCGGCCATTCGTCCCGCAGGATCGAGAACACCACGGTGTCGCGGAACGTGCCGTCGGCCCGCGCCTGATGCCGGCGCAGCACGCCCTCGCGGGTCGCGCCGAGCCGGGCGATGGCCGACTGCGAGCGGGTGTTGCGGATGTCGGTCTGGATCTTCACCCGGCCGAACCCGCAGTCGTCGAACGCGTGCCGCAACAGAAGCAGCTTGCATTCCGGGTTCACCGTCGAACCCCACACCGCCGGCGTGTAGGCCGTCCAGCCCAGGTGGATCCGCTCGTCCGGCAGGGAGATGTCACCCAGCGACGACGTGCCGACGATCGTGCCGGCGGCCCCCAGCGGACCGTCGGCGATCAGCCGCACCACGTAGACCGCGCGGCGCCGCGGGTCCCGCAACCCGGACGTCCACCCCCGCGCGAACGCGGCGAGGTCCGCCGGACGCCCGGCGGAGCCACCCCCGAAGCCGCCGGCGTAGACCCGCGGATCGTCCAGTGCCGCGAAGAGTCCGGCCGCGTCGGCCGGTCGGCCGGCGTCGAGCCGGACCACGCCGCCGACCAGCGTCCGGCCATCCGGCTCGACTGCCGACATCAGCGATACCCCGCGCTCCATAGACTTGCCGGGCCACACCCCGACCCGGCCGATCATTCCCCACCCGGACGGGCCGACCAGCAGAAGGGCAGTCAGCTGCGCATCGTCTTCGCGGGCACCCCCGAGCCCGCCGTACCGTCGCTCACCGCACTGCTGGACTCCCGTCACGAGGTCGCCGCGATCATCACCCGGCCGCCGGCACCGAAGGGACGCGGTCGCACCCCGCATCCCTCGCCGGTCGGCGCGGTGGCCGAGCGGTCGGGCGTCCGGGTCCTCACCCCGCGCAGCGCCAGAGATCCGGAGTTCGCCGACCGGTTGACCGAGATCGCGCCCGCGGCGGCCGCCGTCGTCGCCTACGGCAACCTGCTGCCGCCGGCGATCCTGGCCATCCCCACCCACGGGTGGGTCAACCTGCACTTCAGCCTGCTCCCGGCCTGGCGCGGCGCCTCGCCGGTGCAGGCGGCGATCCGGGCCGGCGACGACATCACCGGCGCCACCACCTTCCGGCTCGAGGAGGGCATGGACACCGGGCCCGTCTACGGGCTCGTCACCGAGCGGATCGCCGACACCGACACCACCGGTGACCTGCTCGCCCGGCTGGCCGACGAGGGGGCGCGGCTGTTGGTGGCCACGCTCGACGGGATCGAGGACGGCACCATTGCGGCCCGCCCGCAGCCGGCCGACGGCGTCAGCTACGCCGGCAAGGTGACGGGGCCGGACGCCCGGCTGGACTGGGCCCAGCCGGCCGCGGCCGTGCATCGGGTGATCCGGAGCCTGACCCCTGAGCCCGGTGCGTGGACCGACTCGCCGTGGGGGCGGCTGGTCATCGGTCCGGTGCGGCACACCGAGCAGACCGGGCTGGCCCCGGGCGAGCTGATGGCCGGAAAGCGTGAAGTGTTGATCGGCACCGGCACGACCGCCGTGCGGCTCGGCCGGTTGACGGCCCCCGGCCGCCGACCCATGGATGCGGCGGACTGGGCCCGCGGGGCCCGTCCCGAACCTGGCACGGTGCTCGGAGGAGTGAGGGCATGACGTCACCGAAACCGCGCCGCACCGGTGGCGGCCGCCCGTACCGCGACGGCGCTCGAAAGGGCCCGGCGGGCCCACCACGGCGGCCACCCACCCGGCGGCCACCCGTCGCCGATCCGGCCCGGCAGGCCGCACTCGATCTGCTCGCCGCCGTTCGGTCCCGCGGCGCCTACGCCAACCTCGCCCTGCCGCCGATCCTGCGGGATCGCGGGATCACCGGCCGGGACGCCGGATTGGCCACCGAGCTGGCCTACGGCAGCTGCCGGGCGCTGGGTCAGCTGGACGCGGTGATCGCCGCCTGCGGCGACCGCCCGTTCGAAGAGCTGGACGGTGCCGTCATCGACGCCCTGCGGCTGGGCGCCTACCAGCTGCTGCACACCCGGATCCCGCCGCACGCCGCCGTTTCGGCGACGGTCGAGCTGGTGCGGGGCGGCGAGCGGCCCGGCGCGGCCGGCTATGTCAACGCGGTGCTGCGCGGCATTGCCCAGGCGGACCTGGACACCTGGACGGCCCGGCTCGCCCCGCCCGTCGACACCGATCCCCTCGGCCACCTGGCCATGGCCACGGCTCATCCGCGATGGATCGTCAGCGCGTACCGCGACCGGCTGGCCCCGGCGGACGACGAGCTCGAGCCGGCCCTGCGCGCCGACGACGAAGCCCCGATCGTCCACCTGGTGGCCCGCCCCGGACGAATCGAGAGGGCCGAACTGGTTGAGCGCAGCGGGGGCGTCGCGGCCCGGTACTCGCCGTTCGGTGTCTACCTGCGCGGCACCGACCCGGCGAGCATCGACGCGGTCGCCGACGGTCGCGCCGCCGTGCAGGACGAGGGATCCCAGCTGGTCGCGACGGCGCTGGCCACCGCGGACCTGGACGGGCCCGACGAGCGATGGCTGGACCTGGCCGCCGGCCCGGGCGGCAAGTCCGGGCTGCTCGGCGCGTTCGCCGCTCAGCGTGGCGCGCACGTGGACGCCGTGGAGATCGGCCCGCACCGGGCCGACCTGGTGCGGCGGACCACCGCCGGGTTGCCGGTCACCGTGCACACCGCCGACGGCCGGGCATCCGGCCTGGACCCCGATTCCTACGACCGGGTGCTGGTGGACGCGCCCTGCACCGGGCTGGGCGCCCTGCGCCGCCGCCCGGAAGCCCGCTGGCGACGATCGCCGGAGGACGTGCCGGAACTGGTCCGGTTGCAGCAGGAGCTGCTCGCGTCGGCGGCGGCCCAGGTGCGGATCGGCGGGCTCGTCGCCTACGTCACCTGCTCGCCGCACCTGGCCGAGACCCTCGGCGTCGTCGGGAGGCGGCCGGCGAACCTCCAGCCGGTCGACGCCCGGCCGTTCCTGCCCGGCGTCCCCGACCTGGGCGAAGGCCCGACCGTGCAGCTCTGGCCGCACCGGCAAGGCACCGACGGCATGTTCCTGGCCCTGCTGCGCCGGACCGGCTGACCCAGAAAAGGCGCACCCGTGCCGTGCCACTCACCGGTACGGAGCGCTTGGCCGGCCCGGTCGGTGCGCGATGCTCGGCCGGTCATCCGGGTCCACGCCGGGCCCGGTGACACCGGTTCGGAGAGCGCGACGCGGGCCCGCGTCCCACGCAGGGACACGGGCCCGCTCATCTCGACACCGGCCGGTCGACGCCCGTGGCCTGGTGCGCCGGGATCAGCCGACGGGGCCGGTCGGCGCCAGGACGACCGGTGGTGGGCGCGGCCGCGGCGGCTCTGGATAGGCTTCACGATCGTGACCGCCTTGATCGCGCCCAGCATCCTGAACGCCGACTTCGCCCACCTCGCCGACGAAATCGCCGCCGTCGCCGGTGCCGACTGGCTGCACGTCGACGTCATGGACAACCACTTCGTGCCCAATTTGACGATCGGGCTGCCCGTGGTCGAGTCGATCAGGAGGGTCACCGACCTGCCGCTGGACTGCCACCTCATGATCGCGAACCCGGATCGCTGGGCGATCGGGTACGCCGAGGCCGGCGCGTACAACGTGACGGTGCACGCCGAGGCGGTCGCCGATCCGGTCGCGACCGCCGCCAACATCCGGGCCGCGGGCGCGAAGGCCGGGCTGTCGCTCAAGCCCGGCACGCCGATCGAGGACTGGTTGGACGTGCTCAAGCACTACGACACCCTGCTGGTGATGACGGTCGAGCCGGGGTTCGGCGGCCAGTCGTTCATGACCGACATGATGGGCAAGGTGCGCACCGCCCGGAACCTGGTGGACACCGGGCACCTGTCGGTCGTCGTCGAGGTCGACGGCGGCATCGCCGCGGACACCATCGAGATCGCCGCCGAGGCCGGCGCCGACTGCTTCGTCGCCGGGTCGGCCGTCTACATGGCCGACGATCCCGCGCTGGCGGTGGCCCGGCTGCGGGCGGCCGCGGACCGGGCGCGCGGCGCCGCCTGACCGTCATCGGGCCGCGGCCGATGGTGGACTATGGACAAGGCGGCGCGGCCGACCAGGCGCAGTTGGAAGGGAATCGAATGTTCACCGGCATCGTCGAGGAGCGCGGACGGATCGTCGATGTGCACCGTGATCCGGCCGACAGTGGGTCGGCCCGGCTGACCGTGCACGGTCCCAAGGTCACCGCCGACGTCGGTCACGGCGACTCCATCGCGGTCGGCGGGGTCTGCCTGACCGTCGTCGATCGCGACGGCGACGACTTCACCGTCGACGTCATGGCCGAGACGCTGCTGCGGACCACCGTCGGATCACTGCGCCCCGGCGACGAGGTCAACCTGGAACGGTCGGTCACCCCGACCACCCGCTTGGGCGGCCACATCGTGCAGGGGCACGTGGACGGCACCGGCACCGTCGTGGAGAGAACGCAGCACCCTGCCTACGACGAGATCCGCATCCGGGCCGGGGCGGAACTGGCCCGATACCTGGCCGCCAAGGGCTCCGTCGCCGTCGACGGCATCTCGCTGACCGTCGTCGACGTGGTCGACCGGCCGGACGGGGTCGAATTCGGCATCGGCATCATTCCCGAGACGCGCACCGCGACCACCCTCGGTGCGGCGCGGGTGGGCACGGTGGTGAACCTGGAGGTCGACGTGATGGCCAAGTACGCCGAACGGCTGCTCACGGCCGGGAATCGGGGGAGCGCATGACCAACAGCGAACTGGGTTTCGCCGGGATCCCGATCGGCGATCCGCAAGCCATCACGGGGGAGCCCCGACGCCCCCGAAAACAGCGGCCGGCCGATCCGGAGGCCCGCGAGGTCGTCGGCTACGCCGGGATCCCCTTCGACGACACGGACGCCATCCCGCCGCGGGAATGGGACCCGAACCGGCCGAAGACCGAGGCAGGATTCGACACCATCGACTTCGCCGTCGCCGAGATCGCCGCCGGACGCGCCGTCCTCGTCGTCGACGACGAGGACCGGGAGAACGAGGGCGACCTGATCTTCGCGGCCGAGTTGGCCACGCCCGAACTCATGGGCTTCACCATCCGGTACTCCTCCGGGGTCGTATGCGTCGGCCTCGCCGGCGAGGCCTGCGACCGGCTCGACCTGCCCCCGATGTACCGGCTGAACCAGGACCGCAAGTCGACCGCGTTCACCGTCAGCGTGGACGCCAAGGACGGCGTCACCACCGGCATCTCCGCGGCCGAGCGCGCGCACACCGTCCGCCTGCTGGCCGACCCGAAGGCAACCGAAGAGGACCTGTCCCGGCCCGGTCACGTCTTCCCGCTGCGCGCCCGGGAGGGCGGCGTGCTGGTCCGACCAGGGCACACCGAGGCCGCCGTCGACCTGGCCGGCCTGGCCGGCCTGCAGCCGGCCGGCGCGCTGTGCGAGATCGTCAAGGACGACGGGTCCATGGCCCGGCTGCCGGACCTGCGGGTCTTCGCCCGCCGACACCGGCTCGCGCTGATCTCGATCGCCGACCTGATCGCCTACCGACGCACGCGCGAGGTGCAGATCAGCAAGGTCGCCACCGCCCGGCTGCCGTTGCCGCAGGGCGAGTTCAATGCGGTCGGCTACCTGAGCACGGTCACCGGCCGCGAGTTGATCGCCCTGGTCGCCGGCGACCTGGGCGACGGGGAGGACGTGCTCGTCCGGGTGCACTCCGAATGCCTCACCGGCGACGTGCTGGGCTCGCTGCGCTGCGACTGCGGCCCGCAGCTGCATGCCGCCCTGCATGCCGTGGCTCAGGAGGGGCGCGGTGTGGTGCTGTACATCCGCGGACACGAGGGCCGCGGCATCGGCCTGCTCGACAAGCTGCGCGCCTACGAACTGCAGGACACCGGCGTCGACACCGTTGACGCCAACCTGCAGTTGGGGCTGCCCGCCGACTCGCGCGAGTACGGCACCGGCGCGCAGGTGCTGGCCGACCTGGGCATCAAGTCGATGCGGCTGCTCACCAACAACCCGGCCAAGCGGGCCGGCCTGGAGGGCTACGGGCTGTCCGTCGTCGGGCGGGTCGCGCTGCCGGTGCACGCCAATCCGGAGAACCTGCGGTACCTGACCACCAAGCGGGACCGGATGGGCCACGAACTCGACGGGCTGGACGCCTTGTACGGCGAGGGCCACGCATAAGGTGGGTGGGGCAGGCGTCACTCGCAGTCTCGACGTGACGACGCCGGAACCACCCGATGGCCAGAGAGGTGTTGGAACACATGAGCGGTGACGGCCGGCCCGAGCTTGCGATCCCGGACGCCACCGGGCTGCGCGTCGGGGTGGTCGCCACGTCCTGGCACGGCGAGATCACCGACACCCTGTTGGAGCGGGCGGTGTGGCTGGCCACCCAGGCGGGCGCGTCGACGCCGACGGTGGTGCGGGTCCCGGGCGCGATCGAGATCCCGGTGGTGGCGCAGGCGCTGGCCACCAACCACGACGCGGTGTGCGCGCTGGGCGTGGTGATCCGCGGCGGCACCCCGCATTTCGAGTACGTCTGCGACTCGGTGACGACCGGCCTGACCCGGGTGGCGCTGGACTCCGGTGTGCCGGTCGGCAACGGTGTGCTCACCTGCGACACCCTCGAGCAGGCGATCGCCCGGGCGGGCGGGCCGGGCGCCAAGGAGGACAAGGGCGCCGAATCGATGGCGGCCGCGCTGGCCACCGCCCTGGTGCTGCGCGGCCTGCGCGGCGCGGGTGGCCGGGTGGGCTTCGCCCCGGCCGCCGGTCATCGGTGAGGGCCGGCGACGATAGGAGGCCGGTGATGGGCATTCCGGGTGATCTTCCGGCCGAGCGGATGCCGGACCGCTCGCGTCCGGTGCTGTACCAGGTGCGCCCGCGCAAGATCACCATCCTGGCCGCCATCGCATCGGTTCTGGTGGTGGGCGTGTCGGTGTTCGCCGGGCTGCTGCTCAAGGACGTGAACGAGGGGATCTCCTTCCGCACCTTCGACCAGGTCGGCCTGATCGGCGTCGGCCTGGTGCTGGCCGGCGCGATCATGACCACCGCCCGCCCCCGCCTGCGCGTCACCGAGGCCGGACTCTGGGTGCGGAACGTGCTGGGGGACAAGTTCTTTGCCTGGGAGCTGGTGATCCGGGTGGCGTACCCGCCGAACGCGCCGTGGGCCCAGTTGCAGCTGCCCGACGACGAGTTGCACCCGGTGATGGCGATCCAGGCCCTGGACCGGGGCCGGGCCGTGCATGCGTTGGAGCAGGTGCGGGGGCTGCACGATCGGTTCGTACCGCCGGAGCGGCGGCCCCGGCCGATGGCGGTCACCGCCCAGGACGCCGCCTTTGCCCGGCCGCTGGGGCGGCTGGAGAAGATCGACCTGGAGAAGGCCGCCGCGCACCGGCGGGACCTGCGGGCCAAGGCCGAGAAGAAGGCCCGCAAGGACGCCAAGCGCAGCGGCGGCGCCCGGGCCGGCGGTTCCGCCTAGCCCGCGCCTGTCACCGTTCGTGGTATCGGAATCGGTCCAGAATCTATTTGTCCGGTTCGTCCGGGCGCAGGTCACACTTTCGGCCTACCGTCCGAAGCATCGGCGGTCCCGACGCCGCAACGGGACCGGGAAACGGTGGTCACCCATGTCTCGGATCGACGTCAACGTGGACGGGATCAGGCGCAGCGACGAGGTGGAGCCCCGGCTGCTGCTCGTGCACTATCTGCGCGAAAAGCTCGGCCTGGTCGGCACTCCCATCGGCTGCGACACCTCCAACTGCGGGGCCTGCACGGTCCTGCTGGACGGTCGCAGCGTCAAGTCGTGCAGCGTGCTGGCCGTGCAGGTCGACGGCAGCACGATCACCACCATCCAGGGCCTGGCCAACGGGTCGTGGCACCCGGTGCAGACCGCGTTCAAGGAATGCCACGGGTTGCAGTGCGGATACTGCACCCCGGGCATGGTGCTCTCGGCGGTGGACCTGCTGACCGAGAACCCCGACCCGAGTGACGTCGAGATCCGGGAGGGCTTGGAGGGCAACCTCTGTCGCTGTACCGGCTACCAGAACATCGTCAAGTCCGTGCACCATGCCGCGGATCTGATGCAGGAGTCGATGAAGGAGGCGGCCAAGTGACCGAACTCGCCGACCGGCCGACCAGGACCACCTCGGCGATCGGGCAGCCGATCCGCCGCAAGGAGGACGCCCGGCTGCTGACCGGCGCCACCAACTGGACCGACAACATCCAGCTCCCCGGCGCCCTGCACATGGTCTTCGTGCGCAGCCCGCACGCCCACGCCAGGATCACCCGGATCGACCTGACCGCGGCACTGGCCATGCCCGGCGTCGTCGCCGCCTTCGACGCCGCCGCACTCGGCGAGGCCAACCCCAAGGTGCTGTGCGTCTGGGGTGTCGTCGAGGGCACCGTCATGCCCGAGTTCCCCGCGCTCGCGTCCGGGGAGGTCCACTACGCCGGTGACTGTGTGGCCGTGGTGCTGGCCACCGACCGTTACCTGGCCGCCGACGCCGCCGAGGCCGTCGAGATCGACTACCAGCCGCTGCCCGCCGTCGTCGACATGGAGGCGGCGCTGGCCGACGGCGCCGACCTGGTGCACGCGGACAAGGGCAGCAACGAGTGCTACACCAAGCACTACGCCCAGGGCGACTGGGACAAGGCTGTCGCCGACAGCGATCTCGTGGTCAAGCGGCGGTTCGTGCAGCAGCGGCTGATCCCGTCGCCGATGGAGCCGCGGGCCGTGGTCGCCGCGCCGATGGGGGCCAGCGGGGAGCTGACCATCTGGACCTCCACCCAGATTCCGCACGTGCTGCGGGTGGTTTCGTCGCTGTCCACCGGCATCCCGGAGAACCGGCTGCGGGTGATTGCGCCGGACGTCGGGGGTGGGTTCGGCGCCAAGCTGCAGGTGTACCGCGAGGAACTGCTGGCGATGGTGCTGGCCGACAAGCTGGGCCGGCCGGTCAAGTGGACCGAGACCCGCACCGAGAACATGGTCGCCACCCACCACGGCCGCGACCAGGTCCAGTACATCGAGATGGCGGTCAAGTCCGACGGCACGATCCTGGGCATGAAGGTGCGGCTGCTGGCCAACATGGGCGGCTACCTGCAGCTGCTGACCCCGGGCATTCCACTGCTCGGCCAGACCATGTTCAACGGCATCTACAAGATGGATGCCTACGACTTCACCTGTACCGGGGTGTTCACCACCACCACGCCCACCGACGCCTACCGCGGCGCCGGCCGGCCCGAGGCCACCTTCGCGATCGAACGGATCGTGGACGAAGTCGCCGCCGAGCTGGGCATGGACCCGATGGAGCTGCGGCGGAAGAACTGGATCCGCCACGACGAGTTCCCGTACCACACCATCGGCGGCGAGACCTACGACAGCGGCAACTACGAGGCCGCCACCGCACGGGCGATCGAATTGTTCGACTACGACGGTCTGCGGGTCGAGCAGCAACGGCGACGCGACGCGAACGACCCGGTGCAGCTGGGCATCGGGATCTCCACGTTCACCGAGATGTGCGGGCTGGCGCCGTCCCGCTGGCTGTCGGGCATGGGCTACGCGGCCGGCGGCTGGGAGCACTGCACCATCCGGGTGCTGCCCACCGGCAAGGCCGAGCTGGTCACCGGCACGTCCCCGCACGGCCAGGGCCACGCCACCGCGTGGAGCCAGATCGCCAGCGACACCCTTGGCATCCCGGTCGACGACATCGAGGTGGTCCACGGCGACACCCGGCAGGCCCCCTACGGCATGGACACCTACGGCTCCCGGTCGCTCGCGGTCGGCGGTGTCGCGATCGTGCGTGCCGCCGATGCGGTGGTGGCCAAGGCCAAGCAGATCGCCGCACACATGCTCGAGGTCAGCCCGCAGGATCTGGAGTTCCTCGACGGCTCGTTCCGGGTCAAGGGCGATCCCGGCTCCGCGAAGACAATTCAGGCGGTGGCCTGGGAGGCATTCAGCGCGCACGACCTGCCCGACGGGATCGATCCCACCCTGTACGGCGCGGCCACCGTCGACCCGCAGGTCTTTTCCTACCCGCACGGCACCCACCTGTGCGCGATCGACGTCGACACCGAGACCGGGCAGACCACGATCCGCAGGTACGTGGCCGTCGACGACATCGGGGTGCAGATCAACCCGATGATCGTGGAGGGACAGGTGCACGGCGGGCTGGCCCAAGGCATCGCCCAGGCGCTGTGGGAGGGCGCCGCCTACGACGAGGACGGCAACCTGGTGACCGCGTCGCTGGCCGACTACCTGCTGCCGACCGCGGTGGACGTCCCCGAGTACATCACCGATCGGACGGTCACTCCGTCCACCACCCACCCGCTGGGTACCAAGGGGGTGGGGGAGGCCGGCGCCATCGCCTCCACCCCGGCGGTGGTCAACGCCGTGCTGGACGCGGTCCGGCACCTGGGCGTGCAGGACGTGCTGATGCCGTGCACGCCGCAGACCGTGTGGCGGGCGCTGCAGGCCGCGACTTCGGACGGGGGCGCGCGATGATTCCGGCGAGCTTCGACTACGTCCGGCCGACGTCCGTGGACGAGGCGGTGGCCGCGCTGGCCGAGGGCGGGGACGACGCAAAGGTGATCAGCGGCGGGCAGTCGTTGCTGCCGCTGTTGCGGGTGCGGCTGGCCGCGCCGTCGGTGCTGGTCGATTGCGGCCGCATCGAACAGATGCGGGGCGTGTCCGACGAGGGGTCGTCCCTGCTGATCGGCGCGGCCACCACGCACCACGACGTCATGCACGACCCGCTGGTCCGGTCGCATGCGGGCTTGCTCGCGGCGGCCACCGCCACCGTGGCCGACCCGCAGATCCGGCACCGGGGCACGTTCGGCGGCTCCCTGGCGCATGCCGACCCGGCCGGTGACCTGCCCGCGGTGGCGTTGGCGCTGGACTGCACGATGGTGGCTGTCGGACCTCGCGGGCGGCGGGAGGTGGCCGCAGCCGACTTCTTCGTCGACTACTTCACCACCGCACTGGAGTGGGACGAGGTGCTGGTCGCGGTGCGATTGCCCAAGCTCGGCTCCGACGAGGGGTGGGGCTTCCGATACGAGAAGTTCCACCGCACCGCGCAGTCCTGGGCGATGGTCGGGGTGGCCGCGGCGGTCCGCCGATCGAACGGGTCGATCGCGCAGGCCCGGATCGGGCTGACCAACATGGGCCCCATCCCGTTGCGTGCCTCGTCGGTGGAATCGGCGCTGGCCGGTGCGGCGGCCTCGGTGGACGCCGTCGCCGAGGCGGCGGGACATGCGGCGGAGGGCACCAGCCCGACCAGCGAACTGCACGCCCAGGCCGACTACCGGGAGCATCTGGCCCGGGTACTGACCAGGCGGGCGGTGGT
>DATDBV010000551.1:0-3991 GCA_036524715.1 Nakamurella sp.
CGAACTGACCGGAAACATGGGCCATCCGCCTGCCCGGTTGGTCCGAATCTCGTCAAGGCCGATCGCCGACCGGCCGGACGAGGGAGGACGAGGACATGACCCGACCGTCCAGACGGACCATTCTGCAGGCCAGCGCCGGTACGGATGAAGAGGATGCGGCCGGCCTTGGACACTGTGAACAGGTGATGGACCCGGTGCCGCGGATGGTCGGATCTGCTGGCCGACCGCGACCAGGGGTTCCGGCCACCAGCCGGACACCGTTGGCGCTGGCTGCCCAGGTGGTGCGGACCCCAGCGTGATCTGACGCCGGTGTGCGGCTCGATCCGCATTCGACCCGACGAGAACCGTTCACCTTCGTGGTCCGTATCCACCGGTACAGGTAGGCGCTCGGCGGAGGGTTCGATCAGATGTCACACCAGCACAGGTCTGTGAGTGTCGCCGGACGATGCGATGCGCGATACCGGGTGGCTCATGGACACCGCAACGACGAATACACCGCATCGGCACGTGGGCCCATGTTTCGGCATCCGGCGACGACACCTCTGGAATGGCTGTCTGCAGGCCACCTTGGCGAATTGTCAACACCTTCTTTCGGATTGATTTCTGGCAACGAACCACCGCGACGCCGAATGGATCAGTGAATCGACAATGAGCAACAAACTGCTCTCCTGGCCCACGACGAGCAGTCTCGACATGGAAACCCCACTGTCGTCGAAACCGCGCGATGAACTCGCGAGCGGAACGAGGATCGGCCATTACCGCATCGAGTCGTACCTGGACCGCGGCGGCATGGCATCGGTGTACGAGGCGACCGACCTGCACCTGCGCCGCCGGGTCGCGCTGAAGGTCCTGGTGGGGAAACTGGCCGACAACATCGACGTCCGCGAGCGCTTCGTCCGGGAATCGCAGTTCGCCGCCTCCCTGGAACATCCGAACATTGTGCCGATCTACGACGCCGGGGAGGCCGACGGCCTCCTGTACATCGCCATGCGCTTGGTCCGCGGCACCAATCTCGCCGATTTTCTGGACTCCGCCGGTCCGGTGCCGCCGGCCCTTGCTCTGAACCTGCTCGCTCAGGTGGCCAGTGCGCTTGATGCAGCGCACGCCGCAGGACTTGTGCACCGCGACGTCAAGCCGGCCAATCTCTTGTTGGCAACGGTTCGGGCCGGCCACCGACACGTGTATCTGGCTGATTTCGGAGTGACCAAACGGGCGTCAGCTCTGTCGGAACTGACCATCAGCGGAACATTCGTCGGAACGATGGAATACAGCTCACCCGAGCAGATCCGCGGGGAAAAACTGGACTCACGTTCGGACCTGTACGCATTGGGTTGTGTCGCGTATCAATGCCTGACCGGGTCGCCACCGTTCGTGCGTGACGATCAAGCCGCCCTGCTTTGGGCGCACCTCGCGATCGACCCGCCACCGGTCTCCGCCCGACGCAAGGACCTGACACGTGCCGACCCCGTGATTGCTCGATGCCTGGCCAAGTCACCCAAGGATCGATTCGAGACATGCCGTCAGTTCATCGAGGCGCTGGCCGACGCCGCGTGCACGGGCCGCCACCGATCGGCGTCCACACACGTCTCCGTCGGGGCCGGGCCGGTGGCCCACCGGCCGTCAACCCGGCGATCAGCAGGTCCCGCCGGGCGCTGACCGATGGTGTCTTCTGGACTGTCGGGGAGTGGTCCGTCTTCTCGTCCACGATCCGGTCGACGCCTTCAACCGATGGGCTCCGGCCCGAGATCGCGCCTGATCCACACCCCAAGGGTGGAAGAACACTCACCCTGCCGGGCCGACAAGCACCACCGGGATGCCTACCCGAGCCACGGCGAGGTCGCCATGCTTGAGCAATCAACCGACACCTGATCTTTGGGGCTGTGTGTCAGTACGAGGAGATCACGTGCAATCACGATCGGCGGGCGCCCAGACCCCCACCCGGATGGGCGGACCGACCATGGCGACGGAGCAGCTGCTCGCCGACGTCCTGGCCGTCATCCTGCGGGTCGACAGCGTCCCGGTCGACAGTCATTTCTTCGACGATCTGGGTGCCGATTCGCTGGTGATGGCGCAGTTCTGCGCGCGGGTGCGGAAGCGGTCCGGGCTGCCGTCGGTGTCCATGAAAGACGTGTACCAGCACCCCACGATCGCTGCGTTGAGCGCCGCATTGGCCCCGGCCGCGACCGTTGGGACGCCGCAATCCAACCAGGTCGGTGGGCAGCTTTCCGAGATGCTGGCAGCCGTTCTGCAGGTCGATGCGGTTTCGGTCGACAGCCACTTCTTCGATGATCTGGGTGCCGATTCGCTGGTGATGGCGCAGTTCTGCGCGCGGGTGCGGAAGCATCCCGAGCTTCCGTCAGTGACCATGAAGGACGTCTATCAGCACCCCACCATCGCTGCGTTGAGCGCCGCACTGGCGCCCGCCGTCACGGCCGAACCGGAACCATCGGTGCCGCCGCCCGTCGAGGTTGCGGCGCCCGCGCGGAGATTGCCGATCATCCTGTGCGGGTTCCTGCAGCTCTTGATCTTCCTCGCGTACTCTTATTGCGCGGCCTTCGTCACGGCCGTCACCTTCGGCTGGATCTCCGCGGCCTCGGGCCTGGTTGACACCTACCTCCGGTCGGCACTGGCCGGCGGCGCACTTTTCATCGCTGCCTGCCTGCTGCCCGTGCTGGCCAAATGGGTGCTGATCGGTCGCTGGAAGCCCCATCAGGAATTCCGCATCTGGAGTCTGAAGTACGTCCGCTTCTGGACCGTCAAGACCATGATTCGGGCGAATCCGATCGCGATCTTTGCCGGGTCACCGCTGTATGCGCTCTACCTGCGCCTGCTGGGCGCGAAAATCGGTCGTGGCGCGGTGATCATGTCCAAGTCCGTACCGGTGTGCACCGATCTGCTGACCATCGGGTCCGGAACGGTGATCCGCAAGCAGTCGTTCTTCCAAGGCTACCGAGCACACGCCGGCCGGATCCAAACCGGCAGCGTCACCATCGGCAGCGACGTGTTCATCGGTGACAAGACCGTCCTCGACATCAACACCGGGATGGGCGATGGCGCGCAGCTGGGGCACACGTCGGCCTTGCACAGCGGTTCGTGGGTTCCGGCCGGTGACCACTGGCACGGGTCTCCCGCGCAGCGCACCGATGTCGACTATGTGCGGGTGCCGGGGCTACGGTGCGGCACGTTCCGCCGCGTCTCGGCCGCCATTCTCAGCCTGCTCGGCGTGTTCTTCATCGCGATGCCGTTTATCCAGGGCGGCCTGGAGATGGTGCTCTCCGCGGTTCCCTCCCTCGCCGAACTGGTCCAGCCCGGTCAGGATGCGATCGGCACGCCGAACTTCTTCCTGGATGCCGCGGTCATTTCGCTGGTGCTGTTCGGTGGCGGCGTGGTGGTGGGCTGGTTGTTCGTGATGACGGTTCCCCGTGCCCTGAACCTGTTCATCACACCCGAAAAGGTCTATCCCCTGTACGGCCTGCAGTACAGCCTCAGCCATGCGATCACCCGCATGACGAACGTCAAGTTCTTCACTCACCTGTTCGGCAACAGCTCCTACAGCGTCTACTACCTGCGCAGGCTGGGCTACAAGCTATTCCGGATCAAGCAAACCGGATCGAACTTCGGCGACGAAGTGGCCCACGACAACCCCTATCTGTGCTCCGTCGGCCGCGGAACGGTCGTCGCCGACGGGCTGGCCATGCTCAACGCGGAATACTCGAGCACGTCCATTCGGTTGTCCCGGGTTGCCGTCGGCCACCGCAACTTCCTCGGGAACAACATCGCCTATCCACCGCAGGGTCGGACCGGCGACAACTGCCTGTTGGCAACAAAGGTCATGATTCCCCTCGACGGACCGATTCGCGAAGGGGTGGGTCTGCTGGGGTCGCCGCCCTTCGAGATCCCTCGGTCGGTCGAGCGGGACAATCAGTTCAACCAGCAGCGGACCCCCGAGGACCTGCGACGCGGTGTCGCCGCGAAGAAGCGCTACAACCTG
>DATDBV010000552.1:0-8295 GCA_036524715.1 Nakamurella sp.
CCGATCGATCTTGAGGGTGTCCGCCGGCAACGACTTGAGTTGGGCGAACGAGCTGTACCCGGTGCCGAAGTCGTCGATGGCCACCTTGACCCCGATCCGCTGCAGCCCGCGCAGCGTGGCCAGCGCCTGGTCGGTGTCCCGTACCAGGGCCTGCTCGGTGATCTCCAGGGTCAGTCGCTGACCGTTCAGATCGTGATCCGAAAGGATCTTGGATACCGTCGGCACGAAATCCAGCGTGATCAATTGGGCCGGCGAGATGTTCACGCTGATGCCCAGCCGGCGGTCCGGGTATTGCCGCTGCCACCGCCGCAGCTGCCCGCAGGCCTGGCCGAGCACCCAACGGCCCAGCTCGCCCGCAAGGTTGGTGGCGTCGACGACGTCGATGAACGCGCTCGGCTGCAGCAGGCCCAGGTTCGGGTGGGGCCAGCGGACCAGGGCCTCGACCCCAAGAATCCTGCCGTCCCGCAGGTCGACCTCCGGTTGATAGTGCAGCAACAGCGAGCCGTGCCGGATCGCCGTGCCGATGTGCAGCTCGATGTCCGTGCGGATCTCGTTCGCCCGCCGCATCTGGGCCGAGAAGACGCCGATCTCGTTGCCGCCCCGGCTCTTGGCCTCGAGCATCGCCTGATCGGCCTGGTTCATCAGCTCGGAGGTGGTGGTGCGACCCGGTTCGCCGAGCGCGACACCGATACTGACGGCCCGGCTGACCTCCTCACCACCGACGAGTATCGGTTCGTTGGCGACCCGACGCAGCTTGTCCGCCTTGGCCCGCGCCGTGACCTCGTCGGCCGTGCCGGCCATTACCAGGACGAACTCGTCGCCGCCCAGCCGGGCCAGCAGGTGCCTGGAGTCGATCCGGTCGCGCAGACGCAGGGCCAACGTCTGCAGGTACTGGTCCCCGGCCGCGTGTCCGAAGAAGCTGTTCAACGCCTTCAGCCGGTCCACGTCCATGAAGATCAGGCCGACCGGACCCGGTGCACCCGTCCGCAGCCGGTCGGTGAGGTGGTCGATCAGGGCGCGGCGGTTGGCCAGATCGGTCAGTTCGTCGTGGAACGCCTGGCGGCGTAGCCGCTCCTCGGCATCCACGCGTGCCTGCAATTGGGCGAGCAGCCCGGCCACGGCCCGCAAGGCATTGATCTCGGCATCGGTCCACTCCAGGTCGCCAAACTTGATGAACCCGAGAACACCCATGGTCCCCTCGGACCCGAGCAGGGGAACCATCGCCAGGGAAACCCCTCCCTCGACGCCCGAACCCTTCCGGACCCGGTCCTGATACTCAGAGTCGTCGGAGTGGCCGGGTCGGGTGATCATGACGGTCGACAGGTTCTCGATTGCGGCGAACGTGGGGTCAGCGCCATCGAACTTCACGACGCCCAGCGGGTCCGGATCGGGAATCTCCGGTCGTGGCGGCCACTCGCTGACGAGCACAGTTGCCCGGTTGACGTGGTCGTTTCGACGCAAGAAGCTCAGATCGACCCCGAAGTAGTCGACCAGCTGCTGGAGCAGCTTCTCACAGGCACTGTGAAGTGAGAGGGCATTGACTCCCATGAGATCGGTGGCAGCACGGGTGACGAGTTCCTCGAGTGTGAGTTTCGGCGCCATGCTGACCGTCCCAGCCTCAGTCGTCCGTCGATGCTCCCGCCTGCACCAGCAACCCGGCAATGTCGCGCCGCCGGCTTCGCTGTGCCGCGCCCGGCTGATGAACCAGCCGCAGCATCAGAACCGGAGCCTGGTTGCAGGTCGAACCAATGATGTCATCCATATCTTGCTGCAGCGACGCCAACTCCGACGAGTACTCGGGCGAGAGCCCGAGCAGGTCGGACGGGCTGCGCGCATAGAGAAAGACCGGAGACATGGGGTAGACCCCCAGGCCGAGCGAGCAGGCGGTGATCCAGAATCGCTCGACCGCAGCACCGCCTCTCAGGTAGTCACCCGGATCATCGCCGGCGACGCTGACGATCGCGATGGCTGAGCTGCTGACCACGCGATCATAGGTGTTGTCGCCCAGCGCCTGCCCACCCTGCCACCGCGCCAGATAGTCCATCACGTCCGATCGGCTGGCGACCCCCAGTTTGGCGAGATCGGCTGCGTCCAGACCCAGCGTGCGAACGTCGATGCCGAGATCCTGGTCGGCGTCCCCGGGCCAGCGAAGCTCGCTGAACATCTCGTGGTGCAGATTGGGCGCGAGGTACCGTATCCGATCCGATGCGGCCAGGACTCCACCCAGCCGGTCGAGTCCGTCCTCGTCGGGGATGAGTGTCAACGAACCGCCCTCGGGCCGAACGCTGTCGGCCAATGCCGCCATCGTCGAAGGGTCGAAGGCACTCCGGGTCCCTTGGCTTCGATTCGACGCCCGCGCAAACATTGCCTCATACAACTTGTCAAGTTGTGCATCGTGGTTCGTTCCGAGCGAGATCCTCGCTACCACCCGACTCTCGGCGTCCGGAGGGCACAACTCAGTCGAACCGAGGACGCCGAATCGCGCGGCCGCCACGCGAGCGTTGAACTCGGCGGCACCGATCGCCACGTAGCTACCTCTGAATTGCACATCCATGCAGACTTGGCGGAGGGGATCGAGGATGATGTCGACCTGAGTTGGGTGGATGCCGATACGCCAGGGCTGGCTGTTTCCGCCGGACGGGGCTCTCCGGATCGCCAGAGCGATCGCTTCCCGTGGATCGGTGACGAAGATGGGCGCGTTTTCGGCGGTGGCGGTGGCGGTGATTGGCGCCGGTCCAAGTAGCGGTTCCGGATCAAGCCGGGAAAGGTGCCGGTCCAGATCGATCCGGATGCGCCCCGATGAGAGGTTGGCTTCATCGTCGCTGTGGTCAGTCTGTTGGTATCGCAGACGTTGACGCTCCAGTCCAAATCGGCGCACAGCGGCGGCGACGGTGGCACCACCCAGCTGAACGTCTCCGGCCAATTGCGGCCAACTGCCGACGGTGCGCTCGATTTCCACCATCGACGCCGCCATCCGAGCGGAGAGGGCGCTTCCCTCCAGGATTCGCATGACGTGAGGCGCCTTGTCGGTCATCGAGAGCGATCGAAGCGATTGTGCTTCGATACGCCCCAACAGGCCATGGAACAGCGGACGATCCGGCTCCAGATCGAATCTTTCGACGTCGAAAAGCCCCCGATCGCTCGTCTCCATGAGAACCGGAATCCGTCGCCTTCGTGCATGTTCGCGGACCTGAACCTTCATGTCCAACGAATCGCACTCCTCGATCAGAATGTCGACACCATCCAGGAAGGCTTCGATGTTCGAATCTTGCAGCCCTGAGCGGTAGACCTCGATCGGCAGGTAGGGATTGAGTTCGGCGATGCGTCGCGCGGCAACGACGGCCTTGTTGAGGCCCAGGTCGAGGACCGACGCGGGGATCCGGTTGAGATTGGACAACTCCAGCGAATCGAAGTCCGCGAGCTTCAGATGGCCGCACAGCCCTTCGTGAGCAAGTGTGTAGGCAATCGCGTGGCCGACGCTCAGCCCAATCACGCCGATCCGCAGGTGCCCAAAGTACTCCTGCTCGTCGGAGGTGATCTTGTTTCGGTTGCGATCCAATCGGAGCCGGTGGAAGCTCGATGGCCCAAGAATGCCAATCAGTGTTCGGCGCCACGGGTAGTAGACCCATCGCCCGGGCTCTTGGCTGTGATCGTGACCGGTGGTCGGGTACAGGTCGGCAAGTTGTCCGGCAAGCATCGAACGGTGATCGGTAATCTCGACCGCTGGGTCTTGTCGGAGGGCGCCGAGTCGTTCGTGGTCGTTTGCGTCGTCGTCGGACAATATCTCCGGGGCAAAAACGTCCATCGGTCCTCTTGTGGAACCGTCGCTCATGCGACGGCGTCAGTGGCCGTCAGGCTCAGCATGATCTGCGTCCACTCGTGCTCCAGGTGTCGACGCTGCATGCTGTCAGACTTCCTATGCATGGTCCAATCGTCCCACCACATCGGCACGGTGCGATACCTACGGTCCGGGTAGGCGACAGGCTTGACGTCCGGGTCCACCTCCCCGCCAACGGAACGCCAGCGAGGCACCGCGTGCTGGGCTCCGGTGCAAAGCCCGAACCGGACCGGCGCCAGCGCCACTGCATGCACAAAAGTGCGTGCGATCGCGGCCGACAACTCGTTGCGCTGGTCCACGCAATCCGAAGCCCATGCGGTCTTGACCTCGATGACTCCGTCAAGGACCCGTTGCTTGATCCGACGGTACAATTCGGTTCTACCCGAACGCCCGGCCCATTCAACGAGCGCGTGTGCCTCGAGCGCCGACTGATACGGGCCTTGCACACGGGTCCCACCCACCACTCGGCCGTTGTCGTCGATTGCGGCGAAGAAGAATCTGGTGGTCCTGCCGTCCCGGATTGCAGCCAAGTCCAGTACCCGCTCGACACCGTAGCGCTGATAGGAGTTCTGGGCGCCCTCCAGATACTCGTGCCACAGGGACCGGTCCGATGCCGGCCGTCCGACCTTGAACGTGACTCCAGATGTGTGGTCGGCGTATGAGAATTCCGGTGCCACCCAATCACTGTATGTAGTCGACGGCCAGCCAGGCGCGGTACGTCGACGGACGAGATTCACCGGTTGATAGTAGAGCTAGATCGGCAAGTACGGCCAAGTGAACTGCAGAATGGCCCGCGTGAGGCGGCAAATTACCTAGGGTAATGTCCGGTCTATCCCGTTATGAGCACTATGGTATCACCTGGTCGAGTGACGCGACTCCGTTGGTTCGTCGACGATTGCTGTTCGTGGAGAACTAGGCGTTGGCCTACTGACCGTTGCCTTTCCGGTCCGACCCCGGGGCAGCTGAGGGCTGCTTCATTCTAACGGCGGTATACGCGGATGGGCGGCCTCCGAGGTTCGCAGCCATCGCGACGTCGGGTCGTTCGGCCCTGCCGAGTTTCGGGACGGCCGATACGGTTCCCCCATGACTGACATCTCCCTTCGCCGGAACAAGGTCGCGATCGTCGGAGCGGGCTCCGTTGGCGCCACCCTGGCCTATGCCTCCCTGATCCGTGGCTCAGCCCACGACGTGGTGCTGTACGACATGGCCAAGGCCAAGGTCGAGGCCGAGGTGCTGGACCTGCGTCACGGCCTGCAGTTCTGCCCGGCGGCCGACGTCGACGGTTCCGACGACGTCGCGATCTGCGAGAACGCCGATGTCATCGCCATCACCGCCGGTGCCAAGCAGCGGCCCGGGCAGACCCGGCTCGAGCTGGCCGGCATCAACGTCGACATCTGCCGGGACCTGATCCCCAAGCTGCTCGCCGTCGCGCCGGACGCCGTCATCGTCATGGTCACCAACCCGGTCGACGTGCTCACCTACGCGGCGCTCAAATTCTCCGGCCTGCCCAAGAACCGCGTGCTGGGCAGCGGTACGGTGCTGGACTCCGCCCGCCTGCGTCAGGTCATCGCCCGGCGGCTGAACGTCGCCTCGCAGAGCGTGCACGCCTTCATCGCCGGCGAGCACGGCGACTCGGAGTTCCCGCTGTGGAGCACGGCGAGTATCGGCACCGTGCCCGTCCTGGACTTCGTCGGCCCGAACGGGGCGACGCTGACCGAGGAGGAGGAGGAGCAGATCGCGCACGACGTGGTGCACGCGGCATACGCGATCATCCAGGGCAAGGGCGCCACGAACTACGCGGTGGGTCTGGCCGGAACCCGGGTCATCGAGGCGATCCTGCGTGACGAGAACGGCGTACTCCCGGTGTCGTCCCTGCTCGACGGTTTCCACGGCATCACCGACGTGTGCCTTTCGCTGCCGTCCCTGGTCAACAAGTCCGGGGTGGCCGGCATGCTGGACGTTCCCCTCTCCGCGCGCGAGGTGGATCTGCTCAAGGCCTCCGCCGCCGAGGTCAAGTCGGTCGAGTCGTCCCTGGGTCTGTAAGCCCGACACGCCGGTTGGCGCCGGCCCCGGACCCGCGGCGGTCGTGCTCGATCGTTCCGGGTGCGATCCGCGACCGGGTCGTCGGGATCGGGGTGATCGACCACTTCGTCCCGGTGGCATCCGAGTCGGTTCGCCGGCCGGTATACCGTGCGGGCCCGCCGGGCCCGGTCCGCCGGCTCTGGACGATCGGTCAGAATGGGCCCGGCTCGACCGATCCACCCGCCCGGGGGCGCCGAACCACGGCTGTCGGCGGGGTCCGACCGGTCGCGATCCGATCTCGACCCGGCCGGCGAGACCGATCAGTGAGGGAGCGCGCCGATGGCTATGTTGACCCCTACCCGACGGCACCCCACCCCGTGGCCCGCGGCCGGGGTGTGGCCGGGGCTGTTCGACGTACCCCGGGCACCGGTGCACGCGGCGGCGGCCCGTCGTTTGGCCCGGGCGGCAGTCCGCAAGCTGCCGATGACCCTGCTCTTCCCGGACGGCATGCGCTGGGGTGCCGGTGGCCCGACACTGCGGCTCGTCCGGCCGGACAGCTTCTTCGCCCGGCTCGGGGCCGACGGTCTGATCGGGTTCGGTGAGGCATGGATGACCGGAGACATGACCACCGGTCGATGGCGGGTGCCGGCCAACCGGGCTGAACCCGGCGCCACAACGGCGGCGATCGATCCGGCCCTGGTCAACGCGGCGACGGATGAGCTGGCGGCCGTCCTGGAAGTGCTGGCCCATCGGATGTCGGTGCTGGTCCCCCGGCCGCTGCAGGCGCTGCGCCGGACCTGGCAGCACCGGCTGCCCAGCGCCGAGGAGAACACGCCGACCGGGGCGCGGGACAACATCCACCGGCACTACGACCTGTCCAACGACCTGTTCGAGCTGTTCCTGGACCCGAGCCTGACCTACTCGGCCGCCTGGTTCGAGCCCGGTGACGACCTGGCCGCGGCGCAGCTCCGCAAGATCGACGCGATCCTGGACCTGGCCCGGGTGCGGCCCGGGATGCGGGTGCTGGAGATCGGGTCCGGGTGGGGGGCACTGGCCATGCGGGCCGCGCGGACCCGCGACGTACACGTCACGACGCTGACGCTGTCGGAGGCGCAGCGGGAGCTGGCCCTGCGGCGGATCGCCGACGCCGGGCTGGGCCAGCGGGTCGACGTCCTGCTGGAGGACTACCGGGGACACGCGGCCCGGGAGGCCGGCAGCTACGAGGCGGTGGTCAGCGTGGAGATGATCGAGGCGGTCGGTGAGCGGTACTGGCCCGACTACTTCGGGGCGATCGACCGCATGCTGGCCGACGGCGGCCGGCTGGCCCTGCAGGCGATCACCATGGCCCACGAGCGGCTGTTGGCCACCCGCAACGGCTACACCTGGGTGCACAAGTACGTCTTCCCCGGTGGCGCGTTGCCGTCGACGACGGCAATCGACCAGGTCGTCAGGGCCCACACCCGGCTACGGATCCAGGAGACCCGCCGGCTCGGCCACTCGTACGTGCCCACCCTTGCGCAGTGGCGGCACACCTTCAACGAACGGCGGTCCGAGGTCCTGGCCCTCGGCTTCGACGAGACCTTCATCCGGATGTGGAACTTCTACCTGGCCTACTCGCAGGCCGGATTCGCGGCCGACTACCTGGACGACCTGCAGATCGGCTTCGCCCGCCAGTAGCGCGGGTTCGCCTACCAGCTGTCGCCGTGCACCTCGTGGCCGGGCGCCTCGTTCAGCAGGCCCCGATAGGCGCGTTCGGGGGTTGATCCGTGGTTGACCACCGCGTCCACCTCGCGGGCGATGGGCATCTCGACGCCGACGTCGGCGGCCACCTTCATCACCACCGACGCGGTCTTCACCCCCTCGGCCACCTGTTTCATCCCGGCCAGGATCTCCGGGACCGGGATGCCCTTGCCGATCTCCTCGCCGACGTGCCGATTGCGGCTGTGCTTGCTGGTGCAGGTGACGACCAGGTCGCCCATGCCGGCCAACCCGGCGAACGTTTCGGGCTGACCGCCGACCGCGGTGCCCAGCTTGGTCATCTCCCGCAGCGACCGGGTGATCACCATCGCCCGGGTGTTGTCGCCGCTGCCGATCCCGTCTCCCATGCCGACAGCGATCGCGAACACGTTCTTCAACGCCCCGGCGATCTCCACACCAACCACGTCGGACGACGAGTAGATGCGGAAGTACGTGGTGCGGAACAACTCTCCCAACTGCGCGGCCAGGTGTGGGTCGGGCATGGCGATCACCGCGGCGGCCGCATACCCGGCCACCACCTCACGGGCGATGTTCGGCCCGGCCAGCACCCCGGCCGGATGACCCGGCAGCACCTCGTCGACGATCTCGGTCATCCGCTTGCGGGTGCCCTGCTCGAGCCCCTTCACCAGGCTGACGACGGGTGCCCACGGCCGCAGGTAGGGGGCCAGGTCGTCCAG
>DATDBV010000553.1:0-2411 GCA_036524715.1 Nakamurella sp.
GGCACGCTCGGGCGCTGTGCTGGACGGCGTCATGGCAGGCTCGGGCGAAGTCCTGCGAAGGAGCGGCGGTGGACGAAGCCGGCGGGTTGACACCCACCGAGATAGAACTGCGGGTACTCGGCGAACTCGACGCCGTCCGCGAGGGCGTCGTCATCGACCTCGGCGGACGCCGGCAGCGGGCCGTGCTGGCCGCGTTGATCATCGCCCGCGGCGACGTGGTGTCGGCCGAACGTCTCGCCGAGTGCGTGTGGGGCGACGGCGCCGCCGCCCGGTCCGGCGGGCCGCTGCACTCCTACGTCAGTCACCTGCGGCGACGCATGCAACCCGACGCCGGGGCGCGGGGACGCACGGATATGATCGTCCGGGTCGGCCCCGGCTACACCCTGTCAATCGGTCCGGACGCGGTGGACGCCTGGCGGTTCGAGCGCGAGCTCGAGGCGGCGACCGACCTCCCGCCGAGCTCGCGGGTCAAGCAGTTGCGCGAGGCCCTCGCCAGTTGGCGGGGACCGGCCTACACCGAGTATGCCGACGAATCGTGGGTCGGCCCCGAGGTGGCCCGGCTCACCGAACTTCGCGCGGTTGCCCGCGACCGCCTGATGGACACCCGGCTGAGCTTGGGGGAGTCGGCGCTGCTCGTCCCGGAGCTCGAGGCGCAGATCGGTGACGACCCGCTCCGGGAGGAGCGGTGGCGGCTGCTGATTCTGGCGCTGTACCGGGCGGGTCGGCAGGGGGACGCGCTGGCCGCGCTACGCCGGGCTCGGCACGTCCTGATCGAGGAGCTGGGCATCGAACCAGGGCCCGCGCTTCGATCGCTGGAACGCGACGTGCTGGCCCAGTCCCCCGCCCTGGACGGCCCCGCTCGCCTGCGGCCGGGCGCGAGTCAGTCCGCACCCATCCCGCCGCTGCCGACCCCGGACCTGGCGTCGGACGGCCACCCGCGGACGGCCCCGGACCTGGTGGACCGCGACCGCGAGATCGCCGCGCTGACCCGGGCCGTCGACGACGTGCGGGGCGGGTCCGGCGGGCTGCTGGTCATCGAGGGGTCGGCCGGCATCGGCAAGACCAGACTGCTGGTGGAGGCCGGCCGGCTGGCCACCGCGGCCGGGGTCCGGACGCTGTCCGCGCGGTCCAGCGAACTGGAACGGGCCTTCGGGTTCGGCACCGTGCGCCAGCTGTTCGAACCGCTGCTGCTCGATCCGACCCACGCCGACACGCTGCTCGCGGGCGGCGCCCAGGGTGCCCGTCCGGTGTTCGAGACGGTCGCCGACGACCCGGCCGAAGGCTCCTACGCCGTCCTGCACGGGTTGTACCGGCTGACGGTGAACCTCACCGCCGACCGGCCCCTGCTGCTGAGCGTGGACGACGTGCAGTGGTCCGACGGCGCGTCCCTGAGGTTCCTGGCCTATCTGGTCAAGCGGCTCGAGGGCCTGCCGGTGCTGGTGGTGACGACCGTGCGGACGGGCGAGCCGCGGTCGGCCGACGGGCTGCTGACCGAGCTCCTGCTGGAGCCGTCCGCCACCGTGCTGCACCCGCAGGCGCTGTCCGTCGAAGCGGCCGCGGCGGTCGTCCGGACCCGGTTGGACGGGGCCGACGAGGCGTTCGTGGCGATCTGCCACCGCACCACCTCCGGCAATCCGCTGCTGCTGCGCCAGCTGGTGCGGGCGCTGGAGTCGGAGGGGGTGCCACCCGACGTGGTGCACACCGACACCGTCCGGGCGGTCGGTTCGCGGGCGGTGGCCAGCCTGGTCATGCTTCGGTTGCGGCGGATGCCGCCGGCCGCCGTCGAGGTCGCCCGGGCGGTCGCGCTGGTCGGGGCGGAGGCCGACCTGCCCGCCATCGCGGCGCTCGCGCAGCTTTCCGAGGAGCAGTCCGCCGAGGCGCTGGACCTGCTCAGCCGCAGCGAGATCCTCGCCGACAGTCCGCCGCTGCGCTTCGTGCACCCACTGGTTCAGGACGCGGTGTACCACGACGTGTCCGCCGGTGATCTTGCCCTGCGGCACGAACGGGCGGCGCGGATGCTGATCGAACGCGCTGCCCGACCGGAGAACGTCGCCGCCCACCTGTTGCTGTCCCCGGCCCGGGGCGACACATCCACCGTGCAGGTGCTGCGCGCCGCGGCCCTGCTGACGGCCGGTCGCGGGGCCACCGACAGTGCCGTGACGTACCTGCGCCGGGCCTTGGACGAGCCGCCCGCGGCCCGCGACCGGATCGACCTGCTGGTCGAGCTCGGTCGAATGGAGTCCATGGTCGACGGGGTCGCCGCCGTCGGCCACCTGACGGAGGCGTATTCGAGCCTGACCGATCCGGCCGAGCGGGCCGAGTTGGCGATGGTCATCGCCCGCACTCAGGCGTTCGTGGGGCGCCGGGGTGCCGCCACCGGGTTCGCCGCCGCCGCGGCGGAAGCGATCCCA
>DATDBV010000554.1:0-23131 GCA_036524715.1 Nakamurella sp.
CCCGCACGAACAGCTGTGAGGACCAGCGACGCGTCAGGCGGGCAGGGTGACGGTGGCGCGGGCTTTGCCCAGCACCGTCTGACCGTTGAATTTTGCGGTGATGTCCACCCTGGCCGTGCGGGCGTCAGCGTCCAGGGCCCCGATGACGGCGGTGACCTCGACGGTGGCGCCGTGGTCGTCGTCCGGTACGACGACCGGCCGGGTGAAGCGCACCTCCAGCTGCGTGACCAGGCCCGGGTCGCCGACCCAGTCGGTGACGATCCGGCCGGCGGAGGCCATGGTGAACATGCCGTGCGCGATCACGTCGGGCAGGCCGACCTCGTGGGCGACCCGGCCGTTCCAGTGGATGGCGTTGAAGTCACCGGCGGCGCCGGCGTACTTGACCAACTGCTTGCGGGTGACGGTGTACGTCAGGGGCGCCAGCGCGTCACCGACGGCGACCGCGCCGAGGATGGGGGTCGTCATGCGGTCCCCCGGGCCACGAGCGTGCCGTAGGCGGTGCAGACGGGCCGGCCGTCCGGATCGGTGACCTCGGTGCGCAGCGAGATGAGGTCGTTGCCGGCGGCCTGGCGCACCTTGTCCACGTATGGGGTGGACGTCAGGACATCACCGGCCACGATCGGGCGGTGGTGCACGAACCGCTGGTCACCGTGCACGACCACATCGAAATCCAGGCCGAGCTCGGGGTTGAACAGCAGCTCGTCCTGGGCCTTCATGATCACCGCGATGACGAACGTCGGCGGCGCGACCACATCGGGGTAGCCGGCCGCGCGGGCGGCCGCGCGGTCGACGTACAGCGGGTTCTCGTCACCGATCGCCCGCGCGAAATCGCGTATGTTCTCGACGCCGACGCAGTACGTCTCGTGATACGGAAACGCCTTGCCGACGAATGCCTCGTTGAGGGCCATCTAGAAGCGAGCGCTCAGCGGGTTTCCTTGTGCTTGCGGTGCACTCCGCAGTTGGGACAGAACTTCTTGATCTCTAGCCGATCCGGGTCGTTGCGCCGGTTCTTGCGGGTGATGTAGTTCCGGTGCTTGCACTCCTCGCACGCCAAGGTGATCTTGGGGCGAACGTCGGTGGCGGCCACGGTAGGTGTCTCTTTCCTTGTTGCTGGTGCCTAGGAATACAAAGAGCGGTCATCCGGCGGGAACCGCCCGCGGGGCCCGGGCTTCCCCGACCCCCGCGCCAGCGGTCCGCGCTGGGCACGTAGCGGTGGCCGGACTTGAACCGGCGACACAGCGATTATGAGCCGCTTGCTCTGCCAGCTGAGCTACACCGCCGCTGCGGGTTGGTGGACCCGCGGTTTCCGAACGACACGGGTGGTCGGTTTGTTCCGGCCACCGACCTCGGTTGTCCGAGCCCCTTTACGGAATCGAACCGTAGACCTTCTCCTTACCATGGAGACGCTCTGCCGACTGAGCTAAAGGGGCGGGCACTGCGCACTGCATCGGCTCCCGGACCGGATTGATGCGGTTGCCGTGAGCCCGGACAACTCTACCCCACGGCCGAGGAGGCTCGGACCACCCGGCGGCGGTGCTCAGCTCATCATCCGCAACACGTGGGTGGTGGACGCCGGGTCGTAGATGCTGACGGTCCGCGACTGCAGCCAGGCCTCGAACCGGTCCATCGGCATCGGCCGGGAGATCAGGAAACCCTGCGCCTCGTCGCACTCCATCTCACGCAGCGCATCCCGAGCGGCCTCCTCCTCCACCCCCTCGGCCACCACCCGCAGACCGAGCGAATGCCCCAGGTCGACGATGGCCCGGACGATCGCCAGGTCGGACAGGTCGGTGCCCATCCCCTGCACGAACGACCGGTCGATCTTGATCTCGTCGATCGGCAGTCGCCGAAGGTAGGCCAGGGACGAGTACCCGGTGCCGAAGTCGTCGACGGACAGCCGAATGCCCATCGCGTGCAGCCGGCGCAGCACCGGCAGCGAGTGCTCCGGGTCGGTCATCACGTTCGACTCGGTGATCTCGAAGGTCAACAGCTGGGCCGGGACCTGGTGACGGCGCAGCGCCGCGGCGACGGTGGCCGGGAAATCTTCGGCCAGCAGGTTGTGCACCGACAGGTTGACCGAGGCGGCGATGTGCACGCCGGCGCTGCGCCACTGCCACAGCTGGGCCAACACGCTGTCCAACACGTGTTCGAGCAGGATGTCGATGGAACCGGTCGCCTCGATCGCCTCGACGAATTCGGCCGGCGAGACCAGCCCGAATTCCGGGTGCATCCAACGCACGAGCGCCTCGACACCGACCAGTTCGCGGTGCGCCAGGTCGACCTTCGGTTGGTAGTGCACGATGATCCGGCCCTGCTCGACGGCCTGCCGGAACTGCGTGACAAGTTGGAAGCGGCGCCGGTAGACCTCGCCCATGCTCGGCCGGTAGATCTGGACCGACTCCTGCTTGGCCTTGGCCGCCAGCATCGCCATCTCGGCGCGCTGCAGCAGGGTGCTCGAATCCAGGCCGCTCTCGGTACCGAAGCCGGCGGAAGCGACCGACCCGGCCGACACGAACGCGATGCCGACCGCGCCCTGCGGATCAACCTCGATGCCGTCGATCGAATAGCCCGCGCCGACCTCGCGCAGGACCTCGGTGCCCAGGGCCAACAGCTCGGCCTCGGGAAGCGACTCGGCCAGCACGGCGAACCGATCGGCCTCGATCCGGGCGACCGGCCGGGCGGGACCGACGAGCGTGACGAGGCGTTCGCCGGCCATTCGCAGCAGCAGTTCGCCCCGGTCGTGCCCGAGCGCGTTGTTCACCTGCGAGAGCACGTCCAACTCGATGAGCAGGATCGCGCCGCCGCCACCTCCGGCCATCAGCTCCTGACCCGCGACGGTCAGCCCGACCCGGTTGCGCAACCCGGTGATGGCATCGTGGTACGCCTCGTGCCGGAGGGACTCGAGCAGCCGCAGGTTGTCCAGGGCGGTCGCCACGTGCCCGCCGAGCGTCTCCAGCACGCGCAGGTCCTCGTCCCTGAAGCGATCCCACCGGCTGAGCCGATCGTGCAACTCCAGGTATCCGCGATCACGGTCGCCGGAGCGCAGCGGTACCACCAGCACATCCCAGGCCTGCCGATCGGCCAGCGCGGCCAGCACCGCGGTGTCCATGGTCCGGTCCGTCGACACCCTCACCCGGCCCTTGCTCCGGGCCTCGACCAACAGGGGATCGGTGTCCCGGACCGGACGATCCTCGCGCGTGCCCTCGGGCCCGACCGCGATCGCCGTCAGCTCCCCGTCCCCCTCGTCCAGGCGCAGCACCGCCACCTCGGCGTTGAACTGGTCCCGCACCTGTTCCAGCACGCCACGCCAGCCCTCGAGCACGGTCCCGACCCGACCGACCTCACGGACGAAGCTGTACATCCGGGTCAGGTCGGCGTGCTGGCGCAGGAACACGAAGTAGGTCCGGTACAGCACCGCCAGCACGCCGGCCAGGGCCACGCAGAGCCACGGACCGAACGGACCCGCCATCCACACCGTGTAGCCGACAAGGGCGAACGTGACGATGGCCAGCGCCGAGATCATCGACCGGACGATGACCTTGCCCAGCGGCTCGGCCGGCCCGAGCAGCCGGTAGGTCAGGCCGACGGCGACCGCCGACAACAGCGCTCCCGTCAGCACCCCGAGGGCGACGGCCAGGTACCGCAGGCCGTCGCCGACCGTCGACGGGGTCGACCCGGTGATCGCCAGCATGACGAAGGCGGCCGCGCCCGTCTCGGTCGCGATGAAGGAAAGATTGACGGCGATGTTGCGCCAGCTGTCCCGACGGAACAGGAAGACCAACGCACCGGCCGCGACGTGGGTGACGCCGACCGTCCAGGCGGGCAGGAGCAGCAGTCCGAGCACCATCGGCAATTCGGATCCGCTGACCAGCAGGGTCTCCCGACGCACCTCGATGTGCAGGGGGAACAGTTCGCCGGCCAGGAACGCCACGAGCAGGACCAGCATGCCAAGCAGCAGGAAGTCGGGATCGACCGTGTCCGCGGACATCTGCGCGACCAGCACCCAGATCGCGGCGGCCACGCCGAACATCAGCCCCGCGACCACCGGAAAGACCTGGCCGGAGGAGTACGTCCGGCGCGCCGGCTCGGAAGGGTGAAGGTTGTCCGTCATTACGACAACTCCCTCCATCTGGCTGGACGCGATCGGGTGATGTAGTGACGAAACTCCCTGCCGATAGTGGCGACGACCTTTCACGGATAGTAGGCCGGGCAATCTCAAATTATGGCAGATTGTGCGGACCTAAATTGGCCTCGGATGAAGCTGTTCACCCGATCGGCCCAATATGAGATAGTGGAATCAACAAGGCGGGCTCAGTCCGGTGGCACACGGTGATGACCGGCAGGTCCATCCGACGCCAGGCGGGCCCGCTCGACAGAGCGAACCCGCCGGTCCCGACACCTCTGGTGGCAGGTGAGGGATTCGAACCCCCGTAGGCATTGCCGGCTGATTTACAGTCAGCTCCCTTTGGCCGCTCGGGCAACCTGCCGGGTGCGCCCGGCGAGCCGGGCCCGGCACAGCGTACCGGTCCGTTGCGCCGGATCCGAATCGAGAACCGCGCCGGCCGGCGCGATCGGCTTCGCCCGCTCGCCGGCCCCGCGCGGGGGTGTTGGATGGTGGGCCGGGTCCGATTCGGACGCGCAGGAGCACTCACCGTCTTCCCTCCCGGTCAGTCCCCCAGATCAGTCCCCCAGATCAGTAAGGAGTCAGTCGTGGCAGACGCCTCGTTCGACATCGTCAGCAAGGTCGACCACCAGGAGGCGGACAACGCCCTGAACCAGGCGGCGAAGGAACTGTCGCAGCGGTTCGACTTCCGAGGGACCGACACCACCATCGCCTGGGCCGGGGAGGAGGGCGTGACGATCACCTCCAGCACCGAGGAGCGGTGCAAGGCCGCCATCGACGTGTTCAAGGACAAGCTCGTCAAGCGTGGCATCTCGCTGCGCGCCCTGGACATCGGTGAGCCCGCCCCCTCCGGCAAGACCTACAAGGTCACCGGCAAGATCGTCCAGGGGATCGCCTCGGACAAGGCCAAGGCCATTGCCAAGCGTATCAAGGAGGGGGGTCCCAAGGGCGTGCAGGCGCAGATCCAAGGCGACCAACTCCGGGTGTCCGGCAAGAAGCGTGACGACCTGCAGGCCGTCATCGCGTTGCTGAAGAACGCCGATCTGGACATCGCCCTGCAGTTCACCAACTACCGGTAGGCCCTGCCTGCCGCCGGGTGCGGCCCACGCCGGATCAGCACGGTCCGGCTGTCGGATCACCCGCGGATCACCCGCGGATCACCCGCGGATCGCTGTCCCGTGACACACAGGTCGGCCCGTTGTCATCGAATGCGGCCCGTTCGGTGACCTTGTCAGCATGGTTGGCCCAAGATCATGATCCTTGAGCTTGGGTGGTCGGGTGGCGTGGCCTGTTGGGCGCGGCCGGGTCAGGCCGGGACCCGCGACCACCCGCGACCACCGTGGCCGTCTGCCCAGATCCACAAGAGCAGCTTTCTTGAACTGCTGGTGTGGATGTCGGCGCGGGATAGAGGGCGGCCGAACCTTTGCCATCCAAGAAAGCCCGCGCAGGTCAACGGCCACGCGGCGGGCCAACTTAACTGTCAAGGGACAATCACCCGCCGGCGGGCGCGTCCATGTTCACCCGGATCATGCTTCCGTGTCGTCGCCGTCGGCGCCACGCCATTGGCGCCCATCACGTTTCCCGACCGCCGTCCGTGCTGCGCATCGACGGCCGGCCGGGACATGGTCCACCGGGCGGGGTATCTGCCGGGCGGTCGGGTGCATCCGACAGTCATGCGGCACACCTTGCATGTCGGCTTCACCGAAACAGTCTCGGATTCCATCGACTTCGACAATGGCACGGTGACTGTCGTGCTGCACCGTTACCGGGTGGAGCGGCTGCCGAAACACGTCCTGGACCGATTCGCCCGCGTCGCCGTCATCGACACCGGGGATCCGTCCGACATAGAGGGCTACGAGCGGCAACTGGAGACGATCCTGGCGTTGGCGGATGATCTGGCGGCGGAGTTCGGACCGCCGACGGCCGTCGTCGGGGGGGTCGAGCACACCGTGTATCCGGCCGCCGTGCTGCGGGATCGCTTCGGAGTCCCGGGCACGTGCGCGCAGGTGGCGCTGCGTTGCCGCGACAAGGTCGCGATGAAGCGTGCCCTGCGCGGCGGCGCGGTGCCCGTGCCGCGCTTCTGGCCGACCGACTCCTCGACGACCGCGACGGAGCTGGCACGCGAGCTGGCCGGCGTCCGCGGGCGGTTGGTGTACAAACCGCGGGGTCAGGCCGGCAGCGTCGGGGTGCGGGTGTTCGATTCCACGGCCGACACCCTGGACTTCGCCGCCACCACCGGGTTCGCGGACGGCACCGAGCTGGAGGAGTTCGTCGACGGCGCCGTGTGTCACCTGGACGGTGTGGTGCGCGACGGCGTGGTTCGCTTCCTGAGCGTCTCCCGGTATCTGGGGACGTGCCTGGCCTTTCAGACCGACACCGCCCCCGTCGGCTCGGTGACGATGGACGACGAGGTCACCGTGGGTCGGGCGACCACCTTCACCGAGTCCGTGCTCGCGGCGCTGCACCTTCGCGATTCCACCTTCCACCTGGAGGCCTTCCTCACCCCCGCCGGCGAGTTCGTCTTCCTGGAGATCGCCTGCCGGTTCGGTGGGGCCGGCGTACCCACCCAACTGCGGCTGGCCGCCGGGTTCGACATCGTGCGGGAGTCGGTCCTGGCCGGAACGGGTGAGCCGTCGGAGTGGACCGGTGCGCCGACCATGACGGCGGCCGCCGACGGGGCCTGGGGGATGCTGTGGGTGCCGATCCCGGGAAACGCGTCGGGTCGGGTGCGCCGGATCCACGGCCTGGATCGGTGCCCGGCCTCCGTGGTGTACTCCGAGATCCCGTCGATCGGTGCCGAGCTCAACCCCGGCGGGTTCTACGCCGCGGCGGGGAAGTTCTTCCTCGCCGGCCCCAGCACGGCATCGGTGCAGGCGGACATCGAGCGGCTGATGTCGACCTACGTCGTCGAGACGACCGCCGAACCGGGCTGACCCGCTTTTCCCTGGCCCGCTTTTCCCCGGCCCGCCGTTCCCCGAGTTGGCCGGAGCTCTGTCCGGTCGGCCCGGTGGCGACCGGCGGGCTCGGGGTGTCGTCGGGCCCGATGACGACCCGCGCCGGCGACGAGGCCGGTGCGGTCGCTGATCCGGGTCTGCAGGCGCAACGACACCGCGGCCAGTGCGATCCCGAGCACGGCGAGGGTGAACCAGAGACCGGCCGGGGAGAGTTCCAGGCCGACGGTGAAGACCATCGGCGCGGCGGCGCTGCCGAGGCCGGCGAACATCTGGCTCACCCCGACGTAGGCGCCCAGCCGACCGGGCGGCGCGAGCTGATTCACCGCGACCATGCCGGACACGGCGACCACCATCTCGCCGAGGGTGAAGCCGCAGACCGCGACCAGGAGCCAGCCGACCAGCGCCGCGCCCGAGGCCTGCCGGGTGGCGAACAGAATTCCGAACGTCAGGGCGTAGGCCAGGACGCCGACGGCGAACATCCGCATGACCGGCCGGTCCCGGATCAGCCGGGCAACCGGTAGCTGAAACAGGAACACCAGCCCCGTGTTGAGCACGACCAGGACGCCGACCAGTTCGACCGGCAGCCGCAGGTTGATCACCAGGTAGGCGGGCAGTCCCACGTCGACGGCCAGCCCGACCAGCAGCCAGAAACCGTTCAGCAGGGCGACGTCGACCAGCAGTCGATCCCGCCAGACCGTCGCGTCCCGGGACGCCCGGGGCGGGCGTTCCCCGACCGCCGGGAAGGTCAGGGAGATCGCCGCGGCGATGGCGAAGGCCACCGCGTTGGCCAGGACCAGCCAGGTGCCGTTGGCCGGCGAACTGAGCACCAGACCGCCGGCCATGGCCCCGAGGCCGATCCCCACGTTCAGCGTCAGCCTGGACAGGGCGAGCCAACTCGCGACCTCGCCCCGGGGCGCCAGCCCCCCGGCCAGGGCCTGGCCGGCCACCTGGTCGGTCCGGTAGCCCAGCGTCATCGCGGCGGCCAACACGAGGAAGACCGCCCATTCATGCACCAGCGGGTACACCGCGAAGATCACGGCTCGGGTCGACGTGGCCGCCACGATCATGTTGCGGGCCCCGTAACGGTCCACCAGCCGCCCGGTGACGATGACACCGGCCGCGCCCACCAGGCCGGCAATCGTCAGGACCGTACCGATCAGGGCCAGCGGCGCACCGAGTTGAGCATGGAAGTAGATCAGCGAGAAGGGGTAGAACAAGCCCGTTCCGACGGCCCGGATCAGGCCGGTGGCGGCGTACCGGCCGGCGTAGGGATCACGGGGAATGCCCAGCCGCTCGGCGATCACGCCCATCAGGGGTCGACGCCGAGGGCCGCGTAGTCGTACATCCCGTACCCCCCGCTCACATACACATTGGTCGCCGCGGGACCCCGGAACAGCAGCGATTTCGCGTGCAGGTACGGCACGATCGACGCATCCTGCATCACCAACCGGTCCACCCGCGCCCAGGCGCGCCGGCGGTCCGCGGCGGCCGGCAGACACGCCGCGGCGTCGAGGATCGAGTTGACCTCGGGCAGGTCCAGTTCGCCGAAATTGTGGTTGCCGACGGCCTTGATGGCGCGGCCGTGCACGATCTGGTGCAGGAACCCGTAACCGTCGGGAAAGTCGGCCCCCCAGCCGAACATGACGATTCCGATGCCGTGCCGTTGAAGGTACTGCGGTACCCCCGCGTACTTGGCGAAGTAGTCGCCGGACTGGAATCCGACCACCTCGGCCGCGATGCCGACCTCGGCCAGCGATTCGGACAGCGCGCGGGCCGCCTCGAACTCCTTGCGCCGGTCCAGGCGCGCGGCGATCCGCGTGCGGAACCCGGCCGGCCGGCCCGCGGCGAGCAGCTCGGCCCGGGCGGCCGCCAGATCGGGCCGGCCGGAGCGGGCCGGGTAGAGGTCGAAGTCCTCGTGCCCGTCGATAGTGGGTGGCAGTATCGTGCCGGCGATGTCGCCGCCGAGCGGGCCGCCGTAGGCCGCCTGCATGGCGACCTTGTCGGTCGCGTACTGGACCGCGCGGCGGCAGTGCACATCGTCGAAGGGTGGGACCCGCCGGCTCATCGCGAACATCCAGGTGAATCCGTTGAGCGGGTTGTCGGCCCGGGCGCGGAGTCCCGGTTCCGACATGATCCGGTCCAGGGTCGCCGCCTGGACCCCGACCCCGGCGAGGTCGATGTCCGCTCGACCGTCGAGCAGCCGGTCGTCGACCTCCTGGGGATCCAGGCCCAGATCGGCCACGATCCGGTCGGGCAGGGCCGGGCGGATCGGGTCGGTGGCCCGTGCCCAGTACGGATTTCGGACCAGTTCGAGCCGATCACCCGGCCGGTACCGGTGCACCCGGTACGGACCGCAGGCGGGCGGGGCGTCGTCGCGGTCGGGCGGAACCGGCGTGGTGCTGGGCAGGGTGGCCAGCAGATCCATGCCGGCGAACGGTTCCCGCAGCCGGAAGACGACGGTGACGTCGTCGGGTGTCTGGACAGCCTCGATACCACCCAGCAGGTCCCGGAAGTACATCGGCCCACCCGACCGCTCGTGTGGCCGGAAGTTGCTGCGCGCGATCGCATTCCGAACATCGGCGGCGACGACCGGACAGCCGTCCTGGTAGCGGACGCCGCGCCGCAGGGTGTACGTCCAGGTCTTGCCGCCGTCGCTGGGGACACCGAGGGTCCGCGCCAGGTCCGGCACCAGCTGCGCACCCAACGCGCCCGGGGCGGGCCGGAACGTGACGAGCGTCCGCCCGAGCAGCCGCAGGAAGTTCCAGCTGAACGCGTAGTAGGTGTTGCCGGGGTCCAGCGAGTCGAAATCCGATGTCCGCACCATCCGGAGCGTTCCGCCCGGCCGCGGACAGGCGCGCACGGGCTCGGTCAGTCCTTCGTCGAACATTCCTCGCCCCCCTGCGGTGCCCGCACGCCGACGCCCTGGATGTCGTAGACCCCGAAGGCGGCGTGGACGTAGACGTTGGTGGCCGACTCGTGGCGGTAGTGCAGGGTCCGGTCGTGGGTCAGCGGCAGGATCACGGCGTGTTCCATCACCGCTCGGTCGATCTCCTGCCAGATCCCGGCCCGCTGTAGGGGTTCCGGCTCCGACTGTGCCCGGTCGATGAGCGCGTTGATCCGCGGGTCGTTCAGCTCGGCGAAGTTGTGGTTGCCGCCGAACGGCTTGATCAGGCGTCCGTCCACCAGTGGGGCGGCGAAGCCGTACGCGGCCGGGAAGTCGGCTCCCCAGTCGGTGACGGCGAGCCCGAGGCCGCGGGAGCGCACCGTGGCCGGTCGCCCGAGCTCCTCGCGGTAGTACCTGGAAACGTCGAGTTCCTGCACCTCGACCCGGATTCCGACCCGCGCGAGGGAACGCGCGAGGGCGTCGGCCACGCCGCGGAACTTGCCCGGCTGGGTGGCGATCACCGTGTCGAAGCCGTCGGGCAGACCGGCCCGCGCGAGTTCCGCCCGGGCGGCGGCCAGGTCTCCGTGTGGACCGGCCGGGTAGCGGTCGTCCGCCCGATGCCCGGCCAGGGTCGGCGGGAGCAGCGTGGTCGCGATGTCGCCACCGTAGATCGGGCCGCCCCGCGCCTCGAGCAGGGCCGTCCGATCGGCCGCGTAGTGCACCGCCCGGCGCGCGTGGATGTTCCCGAACGGTGGCACCTGTGGCTGGATCGCGATGTAGTGCAGGAATCCGGTGGCCGGGTTGTCCGCGTTCGCCAGCAGTTCCGGCGCGGCGGCGAGGCGTTGCTGGGTGCGCAGCTGCACGCCACGGCCCTCCAGGTTCAGGTGGAACCGGCCGGCGATCACGCCGTCGTCGATGTCGTTGCGGTCCAGTCCGATGCTCACGTCGATCCGGTCGGGCAGCGCCCGGCGCAGGGAGTCGGCACCCCACCACGGATTGCGCTCCAGCAGCAGGTGCCGTCCCGGCTCGTGTTGTGCCACCCGGTAGGGTCCGGTGCTCACCGGGGCGTCCCCGTACCGGGCACCCGCGTCGGCGTGCCGGGGCACCGGTGCGGTGACCGGCATCGCCATCAGGTGGTCGAAGTCCGGAAACGGCTTCCGCAGGTGAAAGACGATCGTTTGCTCGTCCGGCACCTCGATGGTCCGCAATCCGTCGGGGTCCCGGAACGGTCCGGGATAGGGCGCGCCGGGATCGTCGAGGAGATCGATCAGGTAGGTCGGCCCGCCCGCGAGCACGTCCTGGGCGAACAGCCGTTCGATCGCGTACTTCACATCGGCGGCGGTGACCGGGGTCCCGTCGGCGAAGCGGATCCCGCGACGAAGGGCGTAGCGCCACACGGTTCCGCCGCGGCTCGGTGATCCGGGCTCGGACGCCAGATCGGGTACCAGCCGGGTGGTTCCGGGCGCGGCCGGGTAGGCCATGACGGTGCGCTGGAGCAGTCGTTGCAGCATCCAGCCCCAGACGTAGTAGGTCCGCGCCGGATCCAGCGAATCGACTGCGGCCGCGGTCGCCAACCGCAGCGTTCCGCCACGACGGTCCGACGGATTCACCACGCCGGAGCAGCCGCCGTTGAAGCTCACCGGTCCCCCCGCATCGACCGCAGGTAGCTGAACTGCCCGGTCGACCGGCACCCTCGCGCGCGCTTGGCCTCGACGCTGCCGGTTCCGTAGTGGATCGTCCGGATGCCGGCCGCGGCGGCGGCGTCGATGGGCCCGTAGTACAGCGCCTGGAAGTACAGCGGTAGTGGTCCCTGCGCCGCGTAGTCGAAACCGGCCCGGTGCGCGTACCACTGGTCGTGGTGCCGCAGGATCAGGCCGAAACCGACCAGCTCCCGGTCGATCCGGACCGTGGACAGCAGCGCGTGCGCACCCAGGTGCTCCAGGATGCTCACTAGGACGGCCGCCGACTGGGCCGCCGACCAGTCCATTCCGTACTTGCGCAGTAGCTGAGCCTCGAGTTCGGCCAGTCGCGGAATCAGGCCGGCCGAGAGCGGCTCGATGTCGCTGACCACCCCGGCGCCGGCGAGTTGCCGGATCTCGGCCCTGATCCGGCGCGCGCGGTGCGCGGACAGGCCGGCGACGTGCTCCGTCAGCCCACCTGCCGGCACCGGTAGCCAGCTGTACCGGCCGGATTCGAACGCGTCGTATCCGCGTTCGGTCAGCACCGTGCGCAGGGCCAGGTCCCGCTCGTCCACGTACAGGAACGAGACACTGCGGGCAGCGGACCGGTCGGCCAGTTCCTCGGCGGCGTGCACCAGCCGTCCGATGCGCGCCTCCTCGTCGCCCCGGTCGCCGGCCAGCAGCGGCCGCGTGCGTCCGAGGTGCCTGCCACCGCAGACGATCCCGGGCAGCAACGCGGCGGCCAGGTCGTCCGGCAGCTTCGCCCGCAGCGCAAGGCTCCCGGGCCACCGCTCGCGCACGGCACGGTCGAGCAGGGTGTCCGGCCGACCGGACAGCCAGGGCGACGGGGGCGTCGCGACCGCGGTGGCCAGCCCCGCATCGAGCAGACCGTCCAGCAGGTAGCGGATCTCGGCGCCCGATGTCGCCTCGACGACCGCCAGCCACCCGCTCGAGAGGAAGAAGTTCTCCGGTCCGGCCAGCCTGTCCCAGGCGTCGATCGGCAGGCCGGACACCCCGCTCACGACGTCGACGGCGGTCGTGGTCACCGCGGTTCGAAGTCGACGACGTCGGCCGCCTGCGCGGGTTCGGCGAGCCGCTGCGGCACCCTGACGTAGGTGCGGTGCAGCCAGCGGTCGTGGCCGTCCCAGCGTGGGGTGAAGGGTGTTCGGGCGTGGGTGGTCCGGTAGTTGTCGACGATGAGCAGATCGCCGGGGCGCAGCCTGACCGCCTCGGTGACCTCGTCCAGTGCCGCGGACAGCTCGTCCAGGCATCGTTGTTCCTCGGGGTCGCGGGCTTGGAGCAGCTCGCGGTCGTAGCCCAGGAAGGGATCGTCCGGATCGCCGTGCAGGACCTGGACCGCCGCGGTCGGCCCCACCGGATCACCGGCGCGAAAGGCGATGTCGACCTTGCAGGGCGCCGGGACGGCCGACAGCCGCCGGCGCACGTCCGGGGCGAGCAGGGGCAGTGCCTTGCGGACCGAGGCGACCAACGTGGCGGCCCGGTTCTCGTGGTCGGACCGCGAGCAGGCCAGCATCACATAGTGCGGTTGCCGGCGGTGGTAGGCCATTTCGGTGTGGAACTCCAGCAGCGTCTCCGACGTCTCGGACGACAGGTGGTGCGCGCCGGGCGACGGGTAGATGTCCTGCATGATCGTGCCCTGCCGAAGTTCGGCGTAGCCGGTCGGCAATCCCAGCCAGCGGGCGACCAGCGACAGCCACGCCTCCATCGCGACCAGCGGCCGGTCCACCGGGGCGGGGGTGCTCGTCGGCGTCGAGGGGAGTTCGGTCGGATCCACCGGCAGCCCGGTGAGCAGCAGGTAGCCGTCGACGTTGCCGTTGGCGCGGAAGTCGGCCAGGCGCCGGATGAGCTCGAGCGGGAGCAACTGGGCCGCCGCGGCGGCGACCTCGTAGAAGCCCCGCATCTCGGCTCGGGGCGGGTCCGGCAGGACGGCGCGCAGGGCCCGCAGCTCGTCGTGCCACTGATCGCAGGCGACGGTGGTTGCCCCGGAACCGGTTCCGGCATCGATCGGGGTGGCGAACGTGGTCATGGTTCTCGACTCCTTGTCATCGAAGTGGATGGTGTTCTCCGCGGCGCGCATCGAGTGCCCGCGGGCGTACTGGTAAAGCAGCTCGGCGCCGATCTCGGCCGCCAGCAGCGCGGTGATTCCGCCGCTGTCCCACGGTGGGCACACCTCGACGATGTCGAAGCCGACGGGTTTCAGATCGCCCAGCACCCCGATCAGCGTCAGGAGCTCCCGGGAACTGAGACCGCCGGGCGCGGGCGTGCCCGTGCCGGGAGCGAAGGCCGGGTCGACCACGTCGATGTCGCAGGACAGGTACACCGGGTGAGCGCCCACCACGGAACGGATCTCATCGGCGATGTCCCGCAGACCACGGTCGATGACCTCGGTCATCGTGACGATCCGCACCCCGTGCTCGCGGGCGTAACGGTGCGAATCGGGATCCGGCAGGTGCCCCCGGATGCCGATCTGGATCATCCGGGCCGGGTCGACGAGCCCCTCCTCGATGGCCCACCGGAAGGGGGTGCCGTGGTGGTACTCACCGCCGTACACGGGTGGGAAGGTGTCGCTGTGCGCATCGAGATGGATGACGGCGACCTTGCCGTGGACGGCGTGCACGGCGCGCAGCCCGGCCAGGCTGAGCGAGTGGTCACCACCGAGCAGCAGGAACGCCCGGTTGCGCCGCAACAACGCGCCCAGGGCGTCGGTCGCGGTGCGCATGGCGATGTCCATGCTGAACGGACTCAGGTCGATGTCCCCGCCGTCGACGACCCGGATGAGATCGAAAACGCCTGGTCCACGGTCGATGCCGGTGCCGTGAATGAGGCCGGACTCGTGTCTGATCGCCCGTGGGGCGAAGCGGGCCCCCGGCCGGTAGCTGGTGCCGCCGTCGTAGGGTGCGCCGATCACGACCACGTCCAGGCCGACCGGTTCCGGGTCGTGCCGCAGCCGCATGAACGTGGCCGGCTGGGCGTACCGGGGTGACCCGGCGGCGGAGATGCGTTGGGTGACGGCGGAAGTGTCCATCATCGGATTCCCGCGGTTGTTGCGGCCGGCCGGCGGGGCCGGGTTCGGATCGTCACTTGCCGGGCCGCGGCCCGCGCCCGGGACAGGGCGGTGGCGGGGTCGGCGGCCATGGCGTAGATCAGGCCGACCCGCGCGCCGTTGTCGACCCGGGGCCACAGCTCGTCACCTGGTCGCGCGAAGACGGTGGCCCGCAGGCCGGCGGTGCACGCGGGCGGCAGCCCGTCGATGCCGTCGAGCACCTCGGCGGCACCAGGCGGGTACAGCATCACGACCGCGGCACCGCTGCCAGGTTCCGGTCCGGTGGGCAGCGGGGGGCGGCCGCCGACCGCGAGCAGCATCGCGTCGAGTTGCAGGTCCCGGCCACAGACATCCATCAGCATCGTGGTGAGGTTGCCGGCCGGGGCACGGGGGTTCACCTCCACCACCTTCGGGCCGTCCGGGGACAGTCGGACCTCGGTGTGGGCGGGACCCTGGCGGTAGCCGAGGCGGGTCAGCACACTCCCGACGGTGTGCAGCACCGCCGTGACCGTCCCTGGGTCCAGTTCGGCCGGAAAGCTGTGCTCGGTCTCCAGGAACCCGGGCGGTGGACCCACCTTCTTCGCGGTGACGCCGTAGAATCCGGTCACGCCACCGACCGTCAACGATTCGACGCTGAATTCCGGCCCCTCGATGTACTTTTCGAGCAGCACGTGGCCGGGTCGGGGTTGGCCGCGCAAGCTCAGGAGCAGCCCCGACAACTGCGCGTACGCCGCCCTCAGGTCGATCTCGTCGTTCACCAGGACGACCCCGTGGCTGATCGCCTCCGCCGGCGGCTTGGCCACCAACGGGTACCCGAGCCGCGTCGCCGCATCCGCGAGCTGATTTGCGTCGGTGACGAGTACGTGCGGGACGTTGTACGGCAGACCGTCCAGGAGCTGGCGGAGCAGCGGCTTCTGGTTGGCGGTCCGCACCGCGGCGGCGGCCGGGCTCGGCAGACCGAGCCGCTCGGCCGCCTGCGCGGCGATCTCCGTGTGGTAGTCGGAGAACGTGGTGATGCCATCGACCAGCGGGCGGCCGGCGCTGTCGGTGACCGCGGCGACGACCGCTTCCACCGAATGCGTGTCGACCACGGACAGCCTGGCGACCCGACCCAGCGGGTGGTTCTGCCAGGCCCGGGCGTCCCCGTACCAATCGCGGTCACGGATGAGCAGGTGAACGTCGACACCCGCCTCGACCGCCCGGATGATGCCGTCGTAGAAGACGTCGTGCAGCATGCTCTCCACCAGGGCGAGCCGCCGACCGACCAGGCCCTGCAGGTGCGTGGATTGCGCGGTCATCCGGCCAACCCCCACACCCGGTCGGCCGGATGCTCGCCGCCGATGACCAGCCGATGGTGCAGCCGGGTGGCCTGGGCCAGCTTGGCCTCCCGGACCCGCCCCGCGGGTACCCCGGCGGCCAGCAGCACCTTCGTCCAGGTGCTGGTCGTGCCCGAACCCTCGTGGATGCCCAGCTTGCGCCGACCCACCGTGCTCGGTGGCAGCAGATCGCGAAACGCCTCGCGCAACACCCACTTGTCGGTGCCACCACGCCGCTTGAGGCCCGGTTCCAGACCGACCAGGAAGTCAAGGACGTCGCGATCCCAGAACGGGTGCGTGCTCCAGTGGCCCGCGAAACCGGACAGCGCCGGGCACATCTCGTTCAGCCCGTCGAAGGTCGCCATGTCGGTCGCCAGGACGGCATCGAGCGTGCCGAGATCGACCGTATCGCGGTGCATTCCGCCGAGCGGGATGTCGGCTCCGTAGCCGGTGAGGATCCGCCGGGCCGGGCCGGGCAGGCGCCGGTACAGGGCGACGAGCGGCAACAGGTACTCCAGGACGTCCGGGTCGGTGATCTCCGCCGCCCACACCGTCCAGGCCAGATCGTCGATCAGCGTTCGGGAGTCGATGGTGATCTCCTCGTGCTCGGTCCCCAGATGGTCGGCAACCACCCGCGCGGCGGCGAACTCGTCGCCGGCGTCGGTGCCGAGACTGACCGTTCGTGCACCGCCGCACAGTCCGGCGGCCAGCGCGGTGACCGTGCTCGAGTCGATGCCGCCGGAAAGCACCACGGTCGGCCGGACGGTCGACGGGCAGCGGGCCGCCACGGCCCGGCCGAGCCGGTGCCGCAGTTCCGCGACCGCCTCGTCGCCGGAGACGATGCGCCGACCCTGTGGCGGCTGCCAGGTGAGGATCGTCCGGCGGGTCCCACCCTCGACCACCTGCGCGGTTCCGGCGGCCACCTGCTGCGGTCCCAGGCCCTTCGCGTAGAGCGCCTTCGCCTCGGTGGCGACATGCATCCCGTCCGCGCCGACCGCAACGTACAGCGGGACGCTGCCGGCATGGTCGGTCGCCACGATCACCCGACCCCGGTGCGCCAACACCAGCGCGTACCGGCCGTTGAGCAGCCGCAACGCGCCGAGGTGGTACCGGTGCCAGAGGGCCAGGACGAGTTCGGGATCGGGCACGCCGTGCACGTCCTCGCCCAGCGCCCGGCCGATGTCCTCGCGGTTGTACAGCTCGCCGGCCAACACCAGCGCGGCGCCGGCGTCGACCACCGGCCGGCCGCTGCCGATCAGCGTGCCGAGCCAGCGGACACCGCCCGCGGTGTCGTCGAACCGCCATTGCTCGCCCAGCTGGGCCAGTCGCGGACTGCCCATGGCCAGGCCGTCCCCGAGCCGAAGGTCGAAGCCGCGGATCGCCGGCAGGACGGCGCGACGGTCGGATACCCGCGCCACGCCGGGTTCGACCGGAATCGTCTCCGACATCGCTGCTCAGATCGCCAGGGCGGCGAAGTCGGCCGCGTTGACGTCGTAGTGCACCGGCACCTCGATCAGGTACGGGCGGCCGAGGTCGACACCCTTTCGCAGCGCGCTCAGCAAGGCGGCCTTGTCCGCCACCCGCTCGCCGGCCACCCCGTTGGCCTGGGCGAGCTGGACGAAATCGACGTCCTCGAAGGCGACGGCGGCGCGGTGTCCCCGCCCGTTGCCCAGTTCCTGGTACAGCTCGATGAGCCCGTTGCGACTGTTGTTGACCACCACGATCACCACGGCCAGGCCCAGGCGCACCGCGGTCTCCAGATCGGCACTGTTGGAATGGAACCCACCGTCACCCGCGATCACCACCACCGGCTCGTCCGGATGGGCCAGCTTGGCGGCCATGGCGGCGGGCAACCCGTAGCCGAAGCTGGAGCAGCCGGCCGAGGTCAGGAAGCCGTAGGGACGGTCGGACCGCGCGAACAGGGCACCGTAGTGCCGGAAGAACCCGATGTCGCTGACGAAATGGCCCTGGCCATCGAGGGTCGTATTGATGCTGTCGACCACCTGATGGGCGGCCAGACCCTCGGCGTAGTCGGTGGAATCGTTCATCTTCGCGGTGATCAACGCGCGCAGCGCGGAGATGTCGTGCGGGGTCGCGGCGGCCAGGTCCGGCGTGACCGCGTCGAGCGCCGCGACGAACTGGGCGACGTCGACGATCACGTCGAGGTCGGGGGCGAACACCCGCGGCACGGGGTTGACCACCGGAGCGACCCGCACCACCGTCTTGTCGACACCGCGGGACCACATGGACGGGCGCAGGTCCTCGGCGTAGTCGTAGCCCAGAGCGATGATCAGATCGGCCGGCCCGAACAGGTCGTCGAGCGCGCGGTGCCCCAGGATGCCGTCCATGTATCCGGTGACCGAGCCGTAGTTGAGCGGATGCTCGTGCGGCAGAACACCCTTGGCCGTGTACGTGGTGACCAGCGGGAGTTCCAGCCGCTCGGCGAGCCGACGGATCGCCTCGACGGCACCGGCCCGGATGGCCGCGGTGCCGACGATCAGCAGCGGATGGGTGGCATTCTCGAGCAGGCCGGCGATCACCGGCAGGGCCCGGTGCCAGTTCGGATCCGTCCCTTGTACCACCCGGCGGCCATCGGGGGGCGCGGCCGGCGCGACCTCGGGTCGTTGGGCCAACAGATCGACGGGCAGGCTGATGAAGCTGGGCCCGACCGGCTCGACACCGGTTGCGGCGACCGCGGAGTCGACGATGTCGCGAATCTCGCCGGACCGCTCCAGCTGGACCGCGTATTTCGTCAGCGGTCGCATCACGCCGACGCTGTCCAGGCATTGGTGGGTCTCGTTCGGGAAGTAGTCGTACGACTCGGACTGGGCACAGAGCGCGATCACCGGGCTCCGATCGAGCGCGGCCGTGGCCACGCCGGTCGCCAGGTTCGTCATCCCCGGCCCGAGCGTGGCGAAGCACGCCTGTGGCCGGCCGGTCAGCCTGGCCATGACGTCCGCCATCACCCCGGCCGTGAATTCGTGCCGCGTCAGCACGAATTCGATCTCGCGGCACTCATCGAACAGGATGGCCGAAGCCTCTCGGCCCACCACGCCGAACACGTGGCGCACCCCGTGCTGGCTCAGTCTTCTCAACAACAGCTCGGATGCCCGAACCGGCGGTACACGCTTGGTCGTCATTGCCCGACACTCCTTGAATCCTTGAGATTGACGCGCATTTCGGGAGATCCAAAATCATGCCGGCGCCGTCACCGGGCATTCCCATGTGGCCTCTCAGAAGGATGGGCCTACCCTCCTGATACACCGCCCGACCGACCGGAATCGACAATGATCATCGAGGACCGATCGAAAGTGACTTCCGGGATACATCTCTGGCGCAGGAATCACGCATGTGCCCGCCCGCCGAGTGGGTCAGACACTGCCGAACCGATGCGCCAACAGATTGAATGCTCCGCCCCGTTCGCGTCTTTCTCGGGACCGTGCTACCGCCCATCGGCGTGACAGCCCGCGGGTCGTCGCCGACGTCATCGGTCAGGTTTCGACGGCGTCACGCCCGGCGTCGGCGAGCAGATCGGCCGAATCCGCCGGCGTCAGCGCCAGTTCCGTGAGCAGGCGGTGGTCGCGGGTGTAGCGGTCGACCTCCTGCTCCCCGTCGACGAACGAGATGCGGGTCTTGTTCTCCAGGTAGACCAGATCCGGGGCCCCCGTGGCAGCCGAATCCAGGATCGAGAACGAGCCGGCGCTGACGGGTGGGATGCCGGCGGCGAACGGCAGCACCCGGATCTCGACCGTCGGCCAGGTGGCGGCGTACAGCAGATGCGCAAGCTGCGCCCGCCGGATCTCGGCCGGGCCCGGTCCCGCCGCGGCCGGTCCCGCCGAGGCCGGTCCCGCCGAGGCCGGCCCCGCAGCGGCGGCCGACCGGCGCAGGACGGCCTCGTCCAGTACGACCGAGAGCCGGAGCGGTCCAGGGCCGCCATCGTCGGGGCGGCCGCGGTCCAGGACGGCCTGCCGACGCCGGCACACCTGCACCCGGCGCTCGACCTCGGTCGGCGACGGTCGCTGCCAGGTCGCCCGGACGACCTGCCGCACGTAGTCGGGGGTCATCAGCAGCGGATGCGGGATGAGCGCGCAGTAGGTGCGCAGCGCACCGGACCCCGCCTCCAATCGCAGCAATGTCGAATAGCCAGTCGACAGCGAGTCCGCGTAGGCCTCCCACCAGCCGTGCGCCCGGCCGTCCGGGGCCAGCCTGCGCAGCTGGGCAGCGACCTCCGGCGGGACGGCGTACAGCTCCAGCAACCGATCCAGGTCCGCCGGGCCGATGCCGATCCGCCCGTTCTCGATCCTGGACACCTTGGACGTCGACCAGCCGGTGGCCGCGGCCACCTGCCGGCCGTTGAGCTGGGCGGCCTGCCGGGCCCGGCGCAGCTCGGCGGCCAGCCGGCGTTCGCGGACGGACGGCGGAAGGGCGGCCACGAATTTTACCTTTCCTTTATCTTATCGTGCAATATTGCAAGCATACTTTCCTGGCGACGGCCGCCTGTCACCCTTCACCGCAGGACCCGCCGGGTCCGGCGGGGCCATCGTTCGAACGGTTCGGGAGGTCAAGATGCTGGTCGCAACGCTCGGCACGATGGGTGGGCTGGCCTTCGCCGGGGCAATGGTGTTCCTCGTCCTGCAGTCCGGTCGCCGCGGAACGCACGCGGTTCGCAATCGGACCTTCGATGGTGGCAGCAGCACCGGCGGCTGGTTCGACGGCGGCTGCTTCGGCGGGGGCGACGGCGGCTGTGGTGGTGGTGGTGATGGGGGTGGGGGCGGCTGCTGACGCACCGTCCCGACGATCGGGCGCCGCGGGCCGGGTTTGATCCCGCCGGCGGTACCCGATTCGCCCAAGGGCACCGGCAGACCTAGGGTGAGCCGGCGAAGGATCGGGGTGTCGGGTGCAGCAGGCGTCAGGGTCGCCGTCGACCCCGGGTTCCCCGTCGGCGGGGGCGAATCCGGTTCGGCCCCGGGGCCTGATGTACGGGCTGATCGCCTACGGCCTGTGGGGCATGTTCCCGCTTTATTTCCCGTTGCTGGAACCGGCCGGTCCGGTCGAGATCCTTGCCCACCGGATGGTCTGGTCGCTGCTCGTCTCGTCGGTCATCCTGACCGTCGTCCGCGGCTGGCGGGCCATCGTCACCATGCCGCCCCGGGTCTGGGGCCTGGTCGTGGCCGGATCGTGCCTCATCGCGGTCAACTGGGTCATCTACATCTGGGCGGTCAACAACGGCCAGGTCGTCGAGGCCGCACTGGGATACTTCATCAACCCGCTGGTCAGCGTGCTGCTCGGAGTGGTGCTGTTCCGGGAGCGTCTCCGGCTCGGCCAATGGACCGCGGTCGGTCTCGGTGTCGTCGCCGTCCTGGTGCTGGCCGTCGCCGGCGGCTCATTCCCGTGGATCGCGGTGTCCCTGGCCGCGTCGTTCGGGTTCTACGGGTTGGTGAAGAAGGTCATTCCGCTGGCGCCGACCGCGTCCCTGACAGCCGAGGGGCTGGTGCAGTTCGTCCCCGCGGTCGCCTATCTGGCCGTCATCACCGCCGCCGGCACATCGACCTTCGCTTCGTTCGGGGTCGGGCATGTCCTGCTCCTGGCGTCGAGCGGACTGGTCACCTGCGTGCCGCTGCTCGCGTTCGCCGCAGCCGCCCAGGCATTGCCGCTGTCCGTGCTGGGCCTGTTGCAGTATCTGACCCCGGTCATCCAATTTCTGCTCGGCGTTGTCTGGTTCGGCGAGCCGATGCCCGCCTACCGCTGGATCGGGTTCGCCCTGGTCTGGTCGGCGCTGGTCGTGTTCACCGCCGATGCCATGCGGCAGGCCCGCCGATCGTCGATCGCCCGAAAAGCTGGTTGACGCCCCGGACCAATCCACTCGTCGGTCGCGGCCGAATCCCCGTCGAACAGTGTCCGATCGAGGGGAGACAGCTGATGATGCGTCGAGTGCTGGCCGCCACGGGCGTCGCGGCCTGCGCGGCGGGAATGGCGCTGGCCGCCCCCGGCATGGCCAACGCCGCGGACAGCTGGTCCTACCAGGCAGCGCTGAACCCGATCACCGCGAACAAGGTGACCGGCACCGGCGCGTCGTGGATCACCGTCACCGGCACATCGGCCGAGGTGAAGATCCAGGTCAACGGCCTGTTGGAGGGCGCACCGCACGCCCAGCACATCCATGTCGGCGCGCAGGGCACGTGTCCGACGCAGGCGCAGCTGCACAACGGGCTGCCATCGATCACCGTCGCCGACGGTGCCCCGCTCTACGGGGAGATCGGGACGTCGCTGACCGTCGACGGCGACACCACCGCCGCCCACGGCCTGGACGTCATGCACTTCCCGCAGACCGGCTCCTACACCTACTCGCGGACGATCGAGCTGGACCCCAAGGTGGTCGCCAACCTGCAGCAGGGCACCGCGGTGCTGGTCGTACACGGCATCGACTACAACGGGAACGGCACCTACGACGACGTTCTCGGCGCCAGCGAACTCGACCCGGGCCTGCCCGCCGAGGCCACCGATCCCGCCCTGTGCGGAACCTTCGAGCCGATGCAGATGGCCGCCGTCCCCGCCGGGGCCGCGGACACCGGCGGCGGATCGACCGCGGTTTCCGGAGCGAGTGCGGCGGCGGAATCGTCGGGCGGAATCGTCGGCGTCGCCGGCGGGACATTGATCGTCGGCGTCGCCGGCGGTGCGTTGATCGTCGGCGTCGCGGCGACCGCCGGTCGACGTCGCGGGCCGCGCAGGACTGAGCCGGCCCACCCCAGGCCGGGTCATGCGGTATGCCGCCGCCTGACCCGGCCGGCTTCGCCGCCCCATGGAGCGCGACCGGAGGATCCAGCATGAGCGAGGCTTGCCGAGCGAATCATCAACACGGTGCCGGCGCCTCCGGGGCGACCGAGCTCGCGATCGCTTTCCCGTTCCCGCTCCGCCCGAGCCGTGCCAAATGGCTGATGGCCTGCGGCGCAGCGCTTCTCATCACGACCGCATGTGGGACCGACCAGGTCCGGCCACTGGGACCGGCCGCTTCGGCACCCCCACCCGTGGCGACCTCACCGCCCGTCGCGACGCCACCGCCCGTCGCAACGCCACCACCCGTCGCAACCTCACCACCCGTGGCGACCTCACC
>DATDBV010000555.1:0-4304 GCA_036524715.1 Nakamurella sp.
CCGGCGTCCAGCATGCCGTGGAAGAACGCCGCGAACGCCGCCACCGACTGGCCGCGGGCCTGGTCGTAGTTGGCGACCTCGTGCTCGGCGAAGAAGATCGAGAACAGGTTGCCGGCCCGCTGTAGCCGGTGCGGCACCCCCGCCTTCGCCAGTTCGGTCGAGGCGAGATCGCCGACCGTCACCGCGGTCTGGTCCAGATGCGCGTATACGGTCGGCGTGCAGTGCCGCAGCGTCGCCAGGCCGGCCGCGGTGGCGATCGGGTTCCCGGACAGCGTGCCGGCCTGGTAGACCGGCCCGTGCGGCGCCAGCATGCCCATGATGTCGGCGCGCCCGCCGAACGCGCCGACCGGCAGCCCGCCGCCGATCACCTTGCCGAACGTCATCAGGTCGGGCTGCCAGCCCTCGACGGCTCCGTCCAGTCCGAACATGCCGGACGGGCCGACCCGGAACCCGGTCATCACCTCGTCCGTGATCAGCAGGGCCCCGTCACGGTGCGCGATCTCGGCCAGAGTGCCGGTGTAGCCGGGATGCGGCGGCACGACGCCCATGTTCGCGGCCGCGGCCTCCACGATGATCGCGGCGATCTCGCCCGGGTGGGCGGCGAATGCGGCGCGCACCGCGTCCAGGTCGTTGTAGGGCAGCACGATCACCTCGGCGGTGGTGGCCGCGGTGACGCCGGGGGAGTCGGGCAGCGCGAACGTCGCGACCCCCGACCCGGCGGCCGCGAGCAGCGCGTCCACGTGACCGTGGTAATGGCCGGCGAACTTGACGATCTTCGGGCGACCGGTGAACCCGCGGGCCAGCCGGACCGCGGACATGGTCGCCTCGGTGCCCGAGGAGACCAGCCGAACCTGCTGCACCGGGCCGACTCTGGCCACGATCTCCTCGGCCAGCAGCACCTCGCCCGGCCCGGGGGTGCCGAACGACAACCCGCGAGAAACGGCCTCGGCCACCGCGTCGAGCACCGCAGGGTGGGCGTGCCCGAGGATCATCGGCCCCCACGACCCGACCAGATCGACGTGGGTGTTGCCGTCGGCGTCGGTGATCCGCGGGCCGTTGCCGGACACCATGAACCGGGGCGTGCCGCCCACCGAGCGGAACGCCCGCACCGGCGAGTTCACTCCGCCCGGGGTGACCGCCTGGGCCCGCTCGAACAGCTCGCCGCTGAGCCGATTGTTCACGCCTCCGCCTTTCCGGATCGCCTCGCGAGCTCGGCCACCCGGACGCGGCGCCGGCGTCTGCGTTGATGGTTCGCTCGGCAAGCCTCGCTCACGAGAAGTCCCTCCCGGCGGACAGTTCCGCCGCCACCTCGGCCGCCCAGTAGGTCAGCACGATCTGCGCCCCGGCGCGCTTGATCCCGGTCAGCGTCTCGGCGATCGCCCGGTTGCGGTCGATCCACCCGTTGGCCGCTGCGGCCTCGATCATCGAGTACTCGCCCGAGACCTGGTACGCGGCAACCGGCACGGTGGCGACGGCAGCGATATCAGACACCACATCCAAATAGGCCATGGCCGGCTTGACCATGATCAGGTCGGCCCCTTCCGCAACGTCCAGGGCCACCTCCCGAGCGGCCTCCCGGCGGTTGGCCGGATCCTGCTGGTAGGTGCGCCGGTCCCCCTGCAGGGCGGAGTCGACCGCCTCCCGGAACGGGCCGTAGAACGCCGAGGCGTACTTGGCGCCGTAGGCGAACACCGCGGTGTCCTGATGCCCGGCGAAATCCAGGGCATCCCGGACGGCGCCGACCTGGCCGTCCATCATCCCGGAGGTGCCGACCATGTCGCTGCCGGATTCGGCCAGCGCGACGGCCATCTCCCGGTACCGCAGCAGGGTCGCGTCGTTGTCGACCGCGCCGGTCGGGGTGAGCACCCCGCAGTGGCCGTGGTCGGTGAACTCGTCCAGGCACAGGTCCGCCATCAGCACGGTCCCGTCACCCAGTTCGGCGCGCAGGTCCGCCATCGCAACGTTCAGCACGCCGGAAAGGTCGGTGGCCGCCGAGCCGACGGCGTCCCGGACCGACGGCACCCCGAACACCATCAGCCCGCCGACGCCCGCATCGACCGCCTCGACGGCCGCCTTGCGCAGCGAATCGCGGGTGTGCTGCCGCACACCCGGCATCGAGGTCAGCGGCACCGGCTCGGTCAGCGACTGCTTGACGAACAGCGGCAGCACCAGATCCGCCGGATGCAGCCGGGTTTCGCTGACGAGCCGGCGGATCGGCGCGGTCCGCCGGAGCCGTCTGGGGCGGACGGTGGGGAACATCAGGCCTCCCGGGCGTGGGTGAGGAGGGCGGTGACCAGGCCCGCCGCGGTGGGTTCGGCGGCGACGAAGGCGATCTCGCGGCCGGCGGCGACCGCGGCCGCCCGGGTGGGTTCGCCGATCGCGCCGAGCAGGGTGCCAGCGGGAATGGGCACCGCGTCCAATGCCCGCACCGTGCTGGGCGAGGTGAACAGCACCGCCCGGAATTCCCCGGTCGCCAGCCGGGCGGCGACGTCCGCGGCCGGTGGTCGCACCGCGGTGCGGTAGGCGACGACGGCCTGCACCCGATACCCCTTGGCAGCCAGGGCGTCCGGCAGGGTGGCCGGGGCCAGGTCGGAGCGGGGGAGCAGGACCGACTGGTCGCCGACGGCCCGGGGGAACACCTCGGCAAGGGCCGCGGCCGATCCACGGGACGGCGGCACGAGGTCGACCGGCAGACCCGCGGATCGGAGCGCGGCCGCGGTGGCGGGACCGACCGCCGCGATCCGGGTGTCGGCGGACACCGCCGGCGAGACGGCCAGGTCCCGCGCCCGGCCGAGCACCGCGTCGACCGCGTTGATCGACGTGAACACAACCCAGGCAAACTCACCCTGGGACAGCGCGAGCACCGCCAGGTCCAGCCCACCGACGTCGGCCGGCGGTTCGATGGTGATCAACTCGACGACCTCGGGAACCGCGCCGGCCGCGGTGAGCGAATCGACCAGGTCGCCGGCCCGAGCGGCGGGGCGTGGGACCAGTACCCGCCACCCCTGCAGGCCCGGTGCCGTCATCGGGATCCCAGCCGGGAAGCCGCGCCCCGGTCGAGCAGGTCGCGGGCAGTGGCGGCGCCGATGCCGGCCGGGTCGTCGGCCGGCCCGTAGCGTTGGGCGCGGATCTCCCGGCCGCCGGTGACGGCCACCACGACCCCCCGCAGGACCAGCAGGTCGCCGTCGACCCGCCCGAATGCGCCGACGGGGGCGCTGCAGCCGGCCTCCAGGTCGCGCAGCAGCACCCGTTCGGCCAGCACCGCCGCGCGGGTCGCCGGATCGTCCAAGGAGCGGGTGGCCGCGGTGAACCAGCCGTCGTCGCCGGCCCGGGTCTCCACGGCGAGCGCGCCCTGCGCGGGTGCGGGCAGGATACCCTCGTGGTCGAGGGTCTGGGTGATCGCGTCCGCCCGACCCAACCGGTTCAACCCGGCGGCGGCCAGCACCACCGCATCCAACTCGCCCTCGGCGACCTTGCGCAGCCGGGTGTCCACGTTGCCGCGGATCGGCACGATGGTCAGGTCGGACCGGCGGGTGAGCAGCTGCCCGGCCCGGCGCGGTGACCCGGTGCCCACCGTCGCCCCCGTCGGCAGCTCCTCCAGGGTCAGCCCGTCGCGGGCGCACAGCGCGTCGAACGGGTTCTCCCGCACTGGTACCGCAGCCACGGCGACACCCTCGGCCGGCGCGGTCGGCAGGTCCTTGTAGGAGTGCACGATGACGTCGACCCGGCCGTCCAGCAGTGCGGCCCGCACGCCGGTGACGAACACACCGGTGCCGCCGATCGTCGCCAGCGGCCCGGTGTTCACGTCGCCCTCGGTCCGGATCCGGACGAGTTCGACCGTGCAGCCGGCGATCTCGGCGATCCGGTCGGCGATCATGCCGGACTGGGCCAGGGCCAGCGCGCTGCCCCGGGTGCCGACCCGCAGAACCCTGGTGCTCACGGGGATGTCGTGCCCACCCCGGTGATGCCCGACGCCACCAGCCGCTCCGGGTTGACGTCCACGGTCGCCCAGTCCGCAAAGGAGTCCACCGCGGCGGTGGTCGGCCGGGTCGCCCGGGCGTTGACACAGCACCCGGCCGGGCAGTAGTCCGGGCGGCGGGGCACGTCGGCGAGGCCGGTGAAGCGGTCGGGTTCGGCGGCCAGGCGTTCGCGGATCAGGTCGGCCAGGTCGGCGACGAACCTCGGATCGGTGCCGGGGGTGCGGACCCGGGCGAAGAACAGTCCCGCATCCTGGGCCGTCTGCGCCGCTTCCCGGTCCAGGTCCCAGATGACCTCGACATGATCGGAGACGAACCCGATGGGCA
>DATDBV010000556.1:0-3742 GCA_036524715.1 Nakamurella sp.
GTTGGCGGTCGCCCGGACCTCGCGGCGCATCCGCCGCTCCTCCCAGGCCATCATCGACGAGTGGGCACCCAGCCGGGTCAGCAGCGCGGCGATCGCGTCACCGTCCCGGACCAGCACCCGGTCCGCCCCGCGAACCTCCCGCGCCTTCGCGCCGATGCCCATCCGGCGGGCCGCGCCGACCAGCGCGAGCGCGGCCTCCGGTCCCGGACAGGTGATCTCCAACGACGCGCTGCGCCCGGGTTCGGTCAACGATCCGTGCGCGAGGAACGCGCCGCGCCAGGCGGCCTCCGCGTCGCCGACCGAGCCGGCGACGATCTGCGGCGGCAGGCCGCGCACCGGACGGCCGCGCTGGTCGATCAGCCCGGTCTGCCGGGCCAGCGAGTCGCCGCCACCGACGACCCGGACGACGTATCGGGTGTTCTTGCGGATCCCGGACGCGGCGAGGACCTGGACCTCGGCCGCGTGCCCGTACAGCTCGGCGATCTCGCGGCGGAGCCGGCGCGCCACCACTCCGGTGTCCAACTCAGCCTCGACGATCACCCGGCCGGCCACGATGTGCAGTCCGCCGGCGAAGCGCAGCATCGCCGACACCTCCGCCTTGCGGGCGGACACCTTGCTCACCGCCACCCGGCTGAGCTCGTCCTTGACCGAGGCCGTCATCGCCATGCGGGGCGCTCCCTGTTGTCACTCACGATGCCGCCTCTCCGGGTCGCCTCGCAGGCTCGGCGAGCCGGACGCGGCGCCTTCGCCTGTGTTGATGGTTCGCTCGGCAAGCCTCACTCACGTTCGTTCCCCCCGTTCCCGGCCCGGTCTGTTCGACCGGCCCCGGCTCCCTGCGCCGACCACCCCCGCGCCGACCACCCCGGCACCGCCCGGCCCAGCACCGTGGCCAGGGAGGCGGACAGGCCGGCCGGGTCGTGCCGGGCCGTGCCGGGGATGGCGACGTCGTGCAGGTCCAGTCGCGCTCCCAGCCGCTTCGCCGCCGACGCCAGCCGCTGCGGCAACGCCACGCAGGCGCGGTCCGCCAGCACCGAGTCGACGCGGAGCTCGGGAGCGTGTTCCGAGAGTACTTCCAGGTGCTGCTCGGGTGAGAATCCTTCGGTCTCGCCCATTTGCGCGGCCAGGTTCAGCACCACCAGCCGGTGGGCGCGGCTGCCGATGATGGCTTCCGCCAGGTCCGGCAGCATCAGGTGCGGCAACACGCTGGTGAACCAGGAACCCGGACCGAGGGTGAGCAGGTCGGCCTCGTCGACCGCCTTGAGGGCCTCTGGGCAGGCGGCCGCGTCGGCGGGATCCAGCGCGACCGACCGGACCTGCCCCATCGTGCTGGCCACCGCGACCTGACCACGGATCCGGCGGACCGCCGTCGGATCCTCGTCCAGGCCGGTGACGTCGGCGACGATGTCCAGCGGCTGGGCCGACATCGGCAGGACCCGGCCCCGCGCGCCCATGATGGCGCCGGCCGCGTCGAGGGCGGCGACGGGATCGCCGAGCACCTTGGTCAGTCCGACGAGGACGAGATTGCCGACCGGATGGCCGGCCAACGCTCCGTCGCCGCGAAAGCGGTGCTGGAACGTCGAACTCCACAGGGTCCCGGTCTCGTCGGGCTCGGCCAGCGCGGTCAGGGCCATTCGCAGGTCACCGGGTGGCACGATGCCCGGGACCTCCCGGCGCAGCCGGCCGGACGAGCCCCCGTCATCGGCGACCGTGACCACCGCGGTGATGTCCACGCCGAGCCCCACCAGCGCCGTCAGCATCGCGTGCAGGCCGTGGCCGCCGCCCAGGGCCACCACCTTGGGACGGACCGCGCGGGCGGGCCCGGCCATCACTCCCGGCCCAGGTCGCGGTGCACGACCTGGACCGCCAGGGTGTCCGCGTTCAGGCGGCGCTTGAGCTCCTCGGCGACAGCGACGCTGCGGTGCTTGCCGCCGGTGCACCCGACCGCCAGGGTCAGATACCGCTTGCCCTCCCGTCGGTAGCCGCCGCTGATCAGGTCGATCAGGTCGACGTACCGGTCCAGGAACTCGGCCGCGCCCTCCTGGGACAGCACGTAGTCGGACACCTCCTGCTCCAGGCCGGTGTGGTCGCGAAGCTCCGGGATCCAGTGCGGGTTGGGCAGGAAGCGCATGTCGATGACCAGGTCGGCGTCCAGCGGCAGGCCGTACTTGAAGCCGAAGGACACCACGGTCATCGACGCCTTGCGCTCCGGGGAGGCGTGCCCGAAGGCCCGTTCCACCTCGTTGCGCAACTGGTGCACGGACAGCTCCGAGGTGTCGATGACGACGTCGGCCTCCAGCCGCAGCGGCTCCAGGACCGCCCGCTCGGCGGCGACGCCGTCGGCCAGCCGCCCACCACCCTGCAGCGGATGCTTGCGCCGGTTCGCCTCGTACCGGCGGATCAGCGCGGCGTCGCCCGCCTCCAGGAACAGCACCCGGGGTCGGTACCCCTTGGCGTCCAGGTCCTTGATCACCGCGGCCAGGTCCTCGGTGAACGCGCGCGACCGCACGTCGAGCACGATCGCGATCCGGGTGACGTCGCCGCTGGTTCGCGAGCCCAGATCGACCATGGTGCTGATGAGCTCGGGCGGCAGGTTGTCGACCACGAACCAGCCCATGTCCTCCAGACATTTGGCCGCGGTCGACCGGCCGGCCCCGGACAGCCCGGAGACGATGGCCACCTGGATGACCGGCTCCTCGCTCGCGGTGGTTGATTCGGTCGTATTCATTCCGCCCCCTCCTGCATCACGAAGTGGTCACGGTATCGGTTCCGGAGCCGCCGGACCGGCCAGGGCGGCGACGACCGCCTCGGCGGTGCGGCGCCCCACGCCGGGTACCGCGAGGATCTGCTCCACGTCGGCCCGGCGCAGCGCGGCGACCGAGCCGAAATGGCGCACGAGCGCCTTGCGCCGCACCTCGCCCAGGCCGGGCACGTCATCCAGCGCGGACACCGTCATAGACTTGGAGCGCTTGGCCCGGTGGTAGGTGATGGCGAACCGGTGCGCCTCGTCCCGCAGCCGTTGCAGCAGGTAGAGAGCCTCGCTGGTGCGCGGGAAGATCACCGGGTCTTCCTGGAACGGCAGCCAGACCTCCTCCAGTCGCTTGGCCAGCCCGCACACGGTGACATCGACGATGCCAAGTTCGGACAGCACGGTGGCGGCCGCGTTCACCTGAGGGGCGCCGCCGTCGACCACGAGCAGTTGCGGCGGGTAGGCGAACCGGCGGACCCGGCCGGTGGTGGGGTCGATGCCGGCCGGCACCCCGACCTGCTCGGGCACGGCCGTCCTTTCGCCCGCTTCGGCTCTGTCGTTCGTGTCGGCTCTGTCGTTCGTGTCGGCTCTGTCGTCGGCGGTGCCGGTCGGGTCGGCGAGGCCGGTCGCCTCGGTGGTGGGGCCGGTCGCCGCGGCCTCGGCGCGGGCCTGGTAGGCGAACCGGCGGCGGACCACCTCGGCGATGGAAGCCACGTCGTCGCCGGGGCGGTCCCGAATGGCGAACCGTCGGTAGTCGCTGCGCTTGGCCAGCCCGTCCTCGAAGACGACCAGCGAGGCGACCACGTCGGTTCCCTGCACATGCGAGATGTCGATGCACTCGATGCGCAGCGGGGGCACGTCCATGCCGAGCGTCGCCCCCAGTTCGGACAGGGCCGCGGACCTGGCGGTCAGGTCGCCGGCCCGCTTGAGGCGGTGCCGGGTCAGCGCCTCCTTGGCGTTGCGGGCGACTGTCTCGGCCAGTGCTCGCTTGTCGCC
>DATDBV010000557.1:0-3194 GCA_036524715.1 Nakamurella sp.
CTCGGTCCCCGAGCCGTTCGCCGCGCCGACCCAGCACCTGGCTACACCGCACAACCGAATCCGCGAGTACTGCGTGAGTTGGGCCGGATGCAGGGTCGTGGTGCGCCAACCGGTCGGTCGACGCAGACCCGCCCCACCCCCACCCCACCCCCCGCGCGCCTTGAACTCGACCAAGACGTCGGAGAACCCGCCGACGCGCCGCTACGCGGGGCATCCCACGTGAAGTCAACGATCAGGCCCAGGCGGGCATTCTTGATGAGTGAGCCAACGCGAGGGGTTGCCACACCGAGGGTTACTTGGGGATGCTGAACACAGGTTTCTTCCCCTGAAGGGGACTTGGCAACCGGTCGACGCGATCCCCTTCACCATCCAAAGGAGGCACCCAGTGGCCCGCTACCTTGGGCTCGGTTCCCCTTCCTGCAGACATACGTGGTTTTGGGAGGAGCTACTGGCGCTGCAGGAACCGTGATCATGTTCCTGAAGGGCAGAGCCAGCTCGGCGGGGCTCACAATCTGATGGCGGCAGCTGTCATCGACCGTTCAGCGATCTATGGCGGTTCCGCAAGCCGACCGTCCTACGGGACGGTCGGTCAACGCGCGGCGGGAGCCTGGCTCATGCGGGGTTTGCGTCCCATAAGACCCGTCCGGTGAGGAATCCCGCAAACCGCGCGTTGCGGGAAGGCCGACAGCGCCGGCGACGGAGGCTGCGCTGGTCACGCCGATGTTCGGAATCAATGGTCGGGTACACCTGAGTGTCGGCGTGTAGGTGGCCTACGCCAACTTGAACGGCCGGTGACGTGCAGGGCGAAGGTCTGCGCGATCCGAGCCGTGGTGATCAAGCCGCCGACGCCCGGATGGGCGACCTCGCAGGCTCAGCCGACCAACCCCGACTGAGCCGGTGCCGTCCGCGCGCTCGCGAACGGATCGGCAAAATCGCCCAACCGGTCGATGAACCGCGCCAGGGCGTCGGCGCCGCGCTGCGCGATCTCGCGGGCCGGGCGCTCCCGGTAGCCGGGGTTGAAGATCTCGAGCGAGAGCGGACCGCGATAACCCGACGATATGACGGACGCGACAAGAGGCACCAGCCCGAATTCCCCCTCGCCCGGGAAGCAACGATGACCGCGGCTCCATTGAATGAGCTCCATCGAAAGCCACGGTGCGTCGGCGAGTTGCACGAACCCAACGGCTTCGCGAGGCAGGCGCTCCACCGCCGACACGTCCTCGCCCCCAGCGAGCAGGTGGAAGGTGTCGACGACGAGGGTCAGACTCGGATGGTCCGCGCGCCGGAGCACGTCCCACGCGTCGGCCACCCGGCTGATGTGGGTGCCCCAGGCCAGGGCCTCGAACATCACCGTCATCCCGTGCTCCGCGGCCACGTCGCCCAGGGCGGCCAGCTGGGCCGCCGACCGGGTCGCGGCCGGGTTCGGCATCGGAATCGGTGTTGGACACCACGAGGATCGCGTCGGCGCCGAGCCCACGCATCACCTCGAGTTCCCTGCGAAAGCGCGCCAGAACGGCGCCGAACTCGCCCCGCGGGACCCCCTCCGCCCGCCGGAACGGCTGGTACAGGTCGATCGTGAGACCCAGATCCGCGCAGCGCCGGGCACATTCGGCCGGCGACATCGCCGACTTGCGCAGATCGTCGTCGAGCAGTTCGATGCCGTCGAATCCGGCGCCGGCGATCGCGTCCAGCTTCTCGGCGAGGGTTCCACCCATCGACACGGTTGCCATGCACTTTCTGAGTGGCTTCATGGGTGAGGCGCACGTCTCCCGTCTGAGATTCTATTTAGCTTAGGCTAGCCTATACGGACGCCAGCACGTCCAGAGTCGGGTGCAGCTCCGCGTTGAGCGCCCATGCCTGCGTCTCTGCCTCTCGAGTCACCGGAAACAGGCCGCGTCCGAACGGCGTCGGGGCGCAGTCGATGCCGTCGTGACCGGGTGCGCGTGCGCGGAGGACGACATCAGCGAACCGCGCGAGCCGGAGATAGTGTCGTGCTCCTGGCGCAACGGAAGGCGAGGCCATGGGCGACAAGATCGCGCTGCAGAACGTCATCAACGGCGAAACTGTTCCGGCGGCGGACGGGGCAACGCTGGACATCATCGATCCGAGCACCGGCGCGGTGTACGCCACCTCACCGTTGTCCGGGGCGCGGGATATCGACCGCGCCTACTCGGCGGCCACCGAGGCGTACGGGTCGTGGCGGTGGGCGACGCCGAGCGAGCGCCAGCATGCGCTGCTCAAGTTCGCCGACCACATTGAGGCCAACGCCGACGAACTCGTGGCCATCGAGGTGCAGGACACCGGCAAGCCGACCGCGCTGACCCTCTCCGAGGAGATCGGTCCGATGGTCGATCAGCTGCGCTTCTTCGCCGGGGCCGCCCGGGTGCTGGAGGGCAAGTCGTCCGGCGAGTACATGCGCGGCTTCACCTCGTCGATCCGTCGCGAACCGGTCGGCGTCGTCGGCCAGGTGGCCCCGTGGAACTACCCGATGATGATGGGGGTCTGGAAGATCGCCCCGGCGCTGGCCGCCGGCTGCACGGTCGTGCTCAAACCGTCGGACACCACCCCGGCCAGTTCGGTCTGGATGGGCAAGGCGCTGCAGGAGTTCTACCCGCCGGGCGTGGTCAACGTGGTCTGCGGCGACCGGGACACCGGCGCGGCGCTGACCGCGCACCGGGCACCGGCCCTGGTGTCGATCACCGGGTCGACCGGTGCCGGCATCGCGGTGGCCACCGCGGCGGCCAAGAACCTGACCCGCGCGCATCTGGAACTCGGCGGGAAAGCGCCGGTCGTGGTGTTCGACGACGCCTCCATCGAAGCGGCCGTCGAGGGCATCGCCACCGCCGGGTATTTCAACGGCGGGCAGGACTGCACCGCGGCCACCCGGGTGATCGCCCAGGTCGGCATCTACGACGACTTCGTCACCGCGCTCACCGCCAAGGCCAAGGAAACCAGGACCGGCAACCCGAACGACGACGACATCCTGTTCGGCTCGATCAACAACGCCAACCAGCTCAAGCACATCGCCGGCATGGTCGAGCGTGCATCCAACAGCGCCGAGGTCACCGCCGGCGGCGCGCCACTGGATCGGCCGGGCTACTACTTCCCGGCGACCGTGGTGGCCGGCGTGCACCAGAAGGACGAGATCGTCCAGAACGAGGTGTTCGGGCCGGTGATCACGGTGCAGAAGTTCG
>DATDBV010000558.1:0-7467 GCA_036524715.1 Nakamurella sp.
AGACGGGGCCATAGGAACACCTTCTGCATGATCAACAGCGATGGCGGCGGAAAGGACGTACGGCCATGGACAGCGGGAGGGTTCTGATCGGTTCGGCGCCGACGTCGATCCAGGACATCGCGGCGATCGCACACGGGGCGCCGGTCGCCCTGGACGAGCGGGCCGTCCGGGCCATCGACCGCACCCACCGGCTGTTGCCCACGGTGCTGCGGTCCGGGTCCCCGGTGTACGGGCTCAACACCGGCGTCGGTGACCTCTACACCACCGTGCCGGACACCCGCGACCCCGCGGACGCCCAGCTGCAGATGCTGCGCAGCCACGCCAGCGGGGTCGGCGACCCGCACGACGAGGCGGCGGTGCGGGCGATCATGGCCTGCACCGTCCGTTCACTGGCCCGCGGCTACAGCGGGGTCAGCGTGCGGCTGGTCCGGACGCTGGTCGACATGCTCAACCGGGGCGTGGTCCCCTACGCCCCCTCCCAGGGGTCGGTCGGCTACCTCACCGCCACCGCCCACATCGGCCTGGCCGTCTTCGGCGAAGGGCAGGCCTGGTACGGCGGGGAGCTGCTGCCCGGGGCCGAGGCGCTGCGGCGGGCGGGCCTGCCGGCCCAGGCGCCCGGCCTGCGCGAGGGCCTGGCCCTGATCAGCGGCACCTTCGAGATCAGCGGGATCGGCGCGCTCGCCGTCAGCAAGGTGCAGACCCTGATCGACGTGGCCGACGTCGCCGGGGCGATGAGCGTCGAGGCGCTGCGCGGCAACACCCGGGGTTTCGACGCCCGGTTGCAGGCGTTGCGACCGCATCCCGGTCAGGTGGTGACCGCCCGCCGGCTGCGGGCCGTGCTCGCCGGTAGCGAGATCATCGAGCGGTTCCGGGACCACCGCCTGCAGGATCCGCTGAGCCTGCGCTGCATTCCGCAGGTCCACGGTGCCGTCCGCGACTGCCTGGACTACGTGGCCGGCGTGGTGGAATGCGAGATCAACTCGGTCACCGACAACCCGGTCTTCGTCCCGGTCGACGGCCCGGAGGGTCCGGAGCTGCAGGCGATCTCCGGCGGCAACGGGCACGGCGCGCCGGTAGCCACCGCCCTGGACTGCCTGGCCATCGCGATCGCCGAGTTGAGCACGATGTCGCAGGCCCGGTCGGACCGGCTCACCAACAGCCACCTGAGCGAGCTGCCGCCGTTCCTGGTCGCCGGCTCGGGCGCCGGCTCCGGGTTCATGATCCCGCCCTACGTCGCGGCGGCCCTGGCCGCCGAGAATCGCGCGCATGCCGCCCCGGCCACCGTGCACACGGTCTCCACCTGCGCCGGGCAGGAGGACCACGTCAGCATGGGCACCACCGCCGCGATCAAGGCCCGCCGGGCCGCGTGGAACGCCGGTCACATCCTGGCCGTCGAACTGCTCTGCGCCGCCCAGGCCCTGGACTTCCACGCGCCCCTGCAACCCGGAGTCGGCACCGGTGCGGCGCATGCAGCCATCCGTCGCCTCGTCCCCACCCGGGTCGCCGACGACCCGATCGGACCGGACCTGGAAGCGGTCCGCACCCTCGTGCAGGACGGGTCCCTGGCCACGCTCGTCCAGGCACGGCTGGACCCGGACGCACTCGGACCGGCCGCGGACGCGCTCGCCACCTCCGACTGAGCCGAACTGGACGGTCAGTCCTGCATCAGCGTCGGGCTGTGGATCGTCTCCCACTGGTCGTCGGACAGGTAGGCCAGGGCCGAGGGGAACAGCCCGTTCTCCTCCCGATCGATGTGACTCTTGAGCAGCAGCACCAGGTTCGGGATGTACGACAGGTCGCCGGCGATGATCGCGTCGATGTGCCGGTCGAGTTCGTCGTGCTCGGCGCACAACTCCTGCACGTGCTCGGTGAACAGGTCGTCCTTCTTCAGTTCGGCGAAGACGCCGTTCTCCTCCCGCCGGGCGTGCGGGTGCAGCTTGCCGGCCAACTCCTGTGCGGCCGCCCGGCCGGCCGCCACGTCACCGTCCCGGTGCGCGGCGGTCAGCTTGTACGCGCAGGCCGCGATGTCCTCGTGTTCCTTGGTCAGCTTGGCGATCATCGGGATGTTGCGGCACCCGCAATAGCTGCACATCCCGTCACCAGCCCCGGCGCTTGGGTCGCGAACCGACCGGGTCGCCGGGCCGGCCGGCGGCCCGCGACCGGTAGACGATGTACGGCCGGAACAGATACGCCACCGGTGCGCTGAACGCGTGCACCAGCCGGGTGAACGGCCAGAGCGCGAACAGCACCATGCCGATGATCGCGTGCAGCTGGTAGCTGAACGGCGCGCCGGCCATCGCCGCGCCGTCCGGCTGCAGGATGAAGATCGACCGGAACCAGACCGACACCGTCTCCCGGTAGTTGTAGGGCTCGCCGACGATCCCCGAGCCGACCATGGTGGTGGCCAGCCCGGCGACGATGGCCAGCACCAGCACCAGGTACATCAGCTTGTCGTTGCGGGTGGTCGCCATGAACACCGGGCCCTTGGTGCGCCGCCGGTAGATCAGGATGATCACCCCGGCCAGCGTGCAGACGCCGGCGATCGTGCCCAGCAGCACCGCCTGCACGTGGTAAGCGGTCTCGCTCAGACCGATGGCGTGCGTCCACGACTCGGGGATCACCAGCCCGATGACGTGCCCGACGATCACTACCAGGATCCCGAAGTGGAACAGCGGGCTGCCGATGCGCAGCAGCCGGCTCTCGTACAACTGCGACGAGCGCGTGGTCCAGCCGAACTTGTCGTACCGGTACCGCCACCACAGCCCGACCACCAGGATCGCAATCGTCACGTACGGCACGATCGACCAGAACAGTGCCGATGCGCTCATGCCCCCGCCCCCTGCGGGGCGCTCGCAGGCTCCACGCCCCTTCTGGGGGCGACGCCGCGGTACCGATGACTCGCTCGCTGGCGCTCGCTCATGACATCCCCTTTCCGGCCAGGACTCTCGGATTCGGAGTGAGTTCGAGGGGGATCGGCCCGGGCGTGCGCGAGGGCCCCGTGCCGGGCATCGGGTAGGGATCGAGCCCGACCGCCTCGGCCGGCGGGCCCTGCATGGCCACCCGGCGCGCCCGGAGCAGGTCCTGCTCGCTCGGCGCCGGCAACGTGGCCGCCACCGCGTCGACGACGGCCGCGTACGGCGAGTCCATCTTGCGCAGCCCGTCCAGCAACAGATCGATCGACGTGCGGTGGGTGGCCAGCAGCCGGTACCCGGCCTCCTCGTCGACGGTGGCCGCGAACTCGAGCACCACCGCCAGGTGATCGGGCAACTCCCCCGGCGGGGGCACTGCCCCGGCGGCTCGGTAGACGGTCGCAAACTCCAGCAGCGCCATGCCCCGGCCACGGGTGTCGCCGGCCGTGTAATAGGTCAGGAAAAGCGTTCGCCGGCGGCGCCAGTCGAACGTGTCGACATACTTGACGGAGGCGTCCATCGGGTCCAGGGCGGTCAGCCGGCTCACGCACTGCCGCAACGGCTCCCGCGCGGCCGGCGGCAGGGTGTCCAGGGCCGCGTCGACCAGCGACAGCCGCTGGGCGAACGCCTCGTCGGGGTAGGCAAGCAGCAGGGACGCGGCCTGCCAGACCACGCGCCGGTCGGCGGCCGGCCCGGCGGGGTGTCGTCGAAGCCTCATGCCGCCGCCTTCCCGGGATACCTCGCAAGCTCGGCCACCCGGCCGCAGCGGCGGCAACGGTGTTGATGACTCGCTCGCTGGCGCTCGCTCATGCCCCGCCCCCGTTCGCCCGGGGCGAGCCGGGACGCGGTTCGAACATCGAGTCCGGGGTGCCCTTGCCGTCCCAGTTGAGCAGGTTCACCCGGGAGTGGTGGCCGGACCCGACGCCCATCTCCTGGGTGGTCTGCCGTTCCCGCAGGGCCTGGAACGTCTCCACCGCGACCGGCACCGGTGCGCCGCTGGCCTCGCCGAACGGACCCGACTCGTACATGCCGGGGCCGCCGTCGAAGTCCAACGCACAGTCCGTCACCGATTCCTCCAGCTTATGACCCTGGGCGGCGTACGCGGTCGGGATGACGTACCGCTGCTCGTATTTGGCGATCGCGAGCAGCCGGTACAGCTCGTACATGGACTCCTCGCTCATGCCGACCGACGCCGGGATCGCCGGATCGGCGTCGCGGCCCAGGTTGTGGTCGCGCATGTACGAGCGCATCGCGGCCAGCGTGTGCAGCACCCGATCCACCGGCGCGGTGTCACCGGCGGTGAACAACCCGGCCAGGTACTCGATAGGGATGCGCAGCGCCGAGATCGCGCCGAACAGGTTGTCGACGTTCTCGCCGTCGTGCGCCTCCCGGCTGATCGCGTCGACCACCGGCGACAGCGGCGGGACGTACCAGACCATCGGCATGGTGCGGTATTCCGGGTGCAGCGGCAGCGCCACCCGGTACTGCTTGATCAGCGCGTACACCGGGGACTTGCGGGCGGCCTGAAGCCACTCGTCGGTGATGCCGTTCTCCTTCGCCGCCGCGGCCACGGCCGGGTCGAACGGATCCAGCAACAGGTCCAGCTGGGCCTGGTACAGGTCCTGCTCGTGCTCGGTGGACGCGGCTTCGAGGACCTTGTCGGCGTCGTAGAGCAGCAGACCCAGATAGCGCAGCCGGCCCACACAGGTCTCCGAACACACCGTGGGCAGGCCCACCTCGATCCGTGGGTAGCAGAACGTGCACTTCTCCGCCTTGCCGGTGCGGTGATTGAAGTACACCTTCTTGTACGGGCAGCCGGACACACACATCCGCCAGCCGCGACACTTGTCCTGGTCGACCAGCACGATGCCGTCCTCGGCCCGCTTGTACATCGCGCCGGACGGGCAGGACGCCACGCAGGACGGGTTCAGGCAGTGCTCGCAGATCCGGGGCAGGTAGAACATGAACGCCTGCTCCAGCTCCAGCTTGATCTTCTCGCTGACCTGGGCCAGAACCGGGTCCCCGGCGAGGATTTCGGGAGATCCCCCCAGGTTGTCGTCCCAGTTGGCCGACCATGTCACCTTCATCGGCTCGCCGGAGAGCAGGCTGCGCGGCGGGGCGACCGGCATATGCTCACCCAGCGGGGCGGTGATCAGGTTCTCGTAGTCGTAGGTCCAGGGCTCGTAGTAGTCCTCGATGGAGGGCATCTTCGGGTTGGAGAAGATGTTCATCAGTTTCTTGAACCGGCCGCCGGCCCGCAGCCGCAGCCGGCCCCGCGAATCGCGGACCCAGCCGCCCTCCCAGCGGTCCTGGTCCTCGTAGGTCCGCGGATACCCCTGCCCGGGGCGGGTCTCCACGTTGTTGAACCACACGTACTCGACCCCGGACCGGTTGGTCCAGGCCTGTTTGCATGTGACCGAGCAGGTGTGGCAGCCGATGCACTTGTCCAGGTTCATCACCATGGCCAGCTGCGCCATCACACGCATCAGTACTGCACCTCCTGCGAGCGGCGGCGGACCATGGTGACCTCGTCACGCTGGTTCCCGGTCGGCCCGAGATAGTTGAAAGCGAAGGACATCTGGGCGTATCCGCCGGCCAGATGGCTGGGTTTGACGAGCAACCGGGTCAGCGAGTTGTGAATGCCGCCGCGGGTGCCCGTGGTTTCGGTCAGCGGCACGTCGATGGTCCGCTCCTGGGCGTGGTGCACGTACACCACGCCCTCCGGCATCCGGTGGGACACGATGGCCCGCAGCACCATCACCCCGTTGCGGTTGACCGCCTCCACCCAGTCGTTGTCGGCGACCCCGATCTTGGCGGCGTCGATCCCGCTGATCCACATCGTCGGCCCACCCCGGGACAGCGACAGCATGAACAGGTTGTCCTGGTACTCGGAGTGGATGGACCACTTCGAGTGCGGGGTCAGGTATCGCACGCACAGGCCCAGACCCTGGTCGACCGAACCGATCTGCGGTTCCCCGAACAGGCCGTGGATATCCAGCGGCGGCCGGAAGACCGGCAGCTGCTCGCCGAGTTCCTCCATCCAGTCGTGGTCGACGTAGAAGTGCATCCGCCCGGTGAGGGTGTGCCAGGGTTTGAGCTCCTCGACGTTGACGGTGAACGGCGCGTAGCGCCGGCCGCCGGTCTCGCTGCCCGACCATTCCGGGCTGGTGATCACCGGTACGGGGCGGGCGGCGGTGTCGGCGTAGCTGATCCGCTTCTCCTCGCTGCCCTCGGCCAGGTGTACCAGTGGCCGACCGGTGCGCCTTTCCAACTGCTTGAAGCCCTCGACCGCGAGTCGACCGTTGGACGTGCCGGCCAGTGCCAGGATGGTGTCGGCCATCTTCACCGCGGTGTCGATGGCCGGCCGACCGGCGCCGGCGCCGTGGCCCATCACCCCGTGCCGAGCGGCCAGGTCGGCCACCTCCCGATCGGGGATGACGGTGACCGCCTTGGTGGTGACACCCAGCTTGTCCACCAACGGCCCCAGCGATTCCCACTGCTCCGCGAGCCCTGGGTAGTCGCGGGTGACGACCGTGATCTGCCCCATCGTCTTGCCGGGCACCGGCACCTCACCGGTTTCCCGCCAGTCCCGCTGGGTGCCGTGCGGGTAGGCGGTCTCGCCGGGGGTGTCGTGCTGCAGCGGCACCATCACGACGTCCTTTCGGACGCCGAGATGTTTGGCGGCGAGCCGGCCGAACATCCGGGCGATGGTGTGGAACGCGTCGAAGTCGGAGCGGGTCTCCCAGGGCGGGTCGATGGCCGGGCTGAACGCGTGGATGTACGGGTGCATGTCGGTGGACGACAGGTCGGACTTCTCATACCAGGTGGCCGCCGGCAGCACCACGTCCGAGAGCAGCGTGGTGGACGTCATCCGGAAGTCCAGGGACAGCATCAGGTCGAGCTTGCCCTCGGGCGTCTCGCCCACCCACGTCACGTCCCGGGGGCGCAGGTGTTCCGGGGTCGGCTCGGCCCGCAGGTTGGACGTGGTGCCCAGCAGGTGCCGCAGGAAGTACTCGTTGCCCTTGCTGGACGAGCCGAGCAGGTTGGCCCGCCAGGCGGTCAGCACCCGCGGCCAGTTGCCCGGGTCGTCCGGGTCGGTGACGGCGAGCTTCAGCTTTCCGGACGCGAGCTGCTGGGCCACGTACTCCGGCACCTTCTGGCCCGCTGCCTCGGCCTCGTCGGCCAGCTCCAGGCTGTTGCGGTCGAACTGCGGGAAGAACGGCATCCAGCCCATCGCCACCGACGCGGCCAGCACGTCCATGGTGTGCATCCCGGCGAACCGGCCCCGACCCAGCGGGGAGGCCAGCGCGTCGGCCCGGTAACCGTCGTAGCGCCACTGGTCGGTGTGCGCGTACCAGTAGCCGGTGCCGATCATCTGCCGCGGCGGCCGCACCCAGTCGCTCGCCATCGCCATGGTCGCCCAGCCGGTGATCGGGCGGCACTTCTCCTGCCCGACGTAGTGCGCCCAACCGCCGCCGTTGCGGCCCATCGACCCGGTGAGGATCAGCAGCGCCAGCACGGCCCGGTAGGTGGCGTCACCGTGGAACCACTGGCAGAT